>DAIPZX010000110.1:0-7127 GCA_036781995.1 Massilibacteroides sp.
TTACGAGCCTGCACCTTTAGCGAGTGGCTGAACATCGGAACAAACTCAAGCAGATAAGCATCTTTCAGCACAAAGATAAGAAACCTTTCAGTACACTGAATGAATCCCGCGAAGAAAATAGGATTACGCATTTTTTGAAAAATTCTTATCTTTGTTCATAAACAATCAGATAAGCAAATTGTAATAGACAAAAACAGTATAACATCAACCGGACCGGCAACAAGCATTGATGTAGCATTTAAATTGGTCGAAATGCTGACAGACATTCAAAATGTAACAGAGATCAAAAAGCAAACAAAACGATGGCAACGAATAAACATGCACAAATCAGATATCAGGCTCTAGACCGATGTTTTAGCAATCCCGGAAGGAGATATTTTATTGAAGATTTAGTAGATGCCTGCAATGTGGCGATTTATGAACATACCGGTATTACAAATGGCGTAAAAAAACGTCAGGTACAGGATGACATTACTTTTATGGAAAGCGAAGCGGGTTGGAACATTCCGCTTGTTAAGGAAAGAGAAGGAAGACGAGTGTACTACGGTTATGAAGACGCGCACTATTCCATCAACAATCAACCGCTAAATGAAACAGAAATCAACCAGTTGAAAGAAACGATATATATGTTGAACCGGTTCAAGGGAATGCCTCAATTTGGCTGGATGGAAGAAATTCTTGCCCGGTTTGAAAACACGTTCAAATTAAGGGGAACCACGACAAGTGTTGTTGGCTTTGAACAAAACCCCTATTTAAAAGGACTGAATTTATTCTCTGATATTTTCAACGCGATCGTAAATCAACAGCCACTCCGGATTTGTTATCAAAAATTCGGAAAAGAACTCAAAGAGTATATTTTTCACCCTTATTTCCTGAAACAATATAACAATCGCTGGTTTCTGTTCGGTCTTTGCGACCATCTAAAAGAGAGAAATATTATTACCAATTTAGCGATCGACAGAATTGAACAAATTGGATATACAAATATCCCTTATATTGAAAACAGAGACATTGAATTCAATGAATATTTTGAAGATGTGATCGGGGTTACAGTTCTGGAAGAAGCAACAGAGAAAGTGATATTAGAAATCGACAACACGCTTTTTCCTTATGTCGAAACGAAACCTTTACATGGTTCTCAGAAAGTAAAGGAACAGAATCAGCAAACAACCCTCGTTGAATTAAACCTGATTATTAACCATGAGTTAGAAAACCTTTTATTAGGCTATATTGATAAGCTAAAAATCATTGCTCCGGACCGTCTCCGAAAAAAAATGCTATCCAGAGTGGAAGAAGCTCTGAAAAGAAATGCTTAATAATCCCAATAGACCATGAAGAGCATCTAATTTTCTATATCTAAATTGAATTTAACAAGTTTTCCCTTACTATGCAGATAGGTTGCATAATTGCATTTTAGTTTTGTATCATAACACTAAAAAATACAATTATGGTAAGTCAACATTATGCTACATTTTACATCGCCGGATTCACTTACTGGGACGGTCTGGATGTGTTCGACGAATTAAAAATCGGTACAGACCTGAGACTTGAATCAGAACCCACAAACGGGTATGATCCGAACGCTGTGAAAATCATCTACAAAGAAACGCTGTTGGGATATATTCCTAAAGGAGAAAATGAAGAAATATCAAAATTTCTGCAACTCGGGCATAGCGATTTATTCTTCGCTAAAATAAATCGGATTAACACTGAAGCTCATGCAGAGAAACAAATTAGCGTAACTGTCAGAATACAGAAAAAAGAACATGTATAAACTGTCTTTTTTTACCTATATTTGACCTGCTATTTTCTTGTTGTTTAATTTAACATCAACATGTCATGAAAAAATTAATGGTCATTATCTGCAGTTTATTACTTTGCATTGTACTGCATGCACAAAACAAAGACATTGCCAACCTTTGGGCATTCTCAGCTCCTGATGCTCCTTACGGCTATCAGGAGGGCATCTTCCTGATCAAAGAACAGGAAGGCAAGCTAAACGGTGAGGTAAAAATTCAACAATCTACTGTAGTTGTCAAAGAGATCAAAAAGGATGGAGATTTTTACACCTGTAGCTTTTATGTCGATGGACAGGCCATAGATGTTAAGTTTAACACAACAGGAAAGAACGAATTACAGGGTCAGGCAACCGGTGGCGGCATGGACATTCCTTTCACCGCCAAACCGGCTAAAAAATAAAGAAACCAACATGTTTATAATTATCGGAATCATGTTTGGCGGTATATGCATGGGCTATCTACTTCGGAAGATAGCCTTTCTTCAAAAGCTAAGCACAGGTATCTCTGTCACTATTTATCTCTTACTTTTCCTTTTAGGCATCTCGGTAGGCAATAATGAAACGATCATGAACAATCTGGGCACCTTAGGGCTTGAATCATTCCTGATTGCTTTCGCCGGAACGATGGGCAGTGTGATTGCAGCCTGGATGGTTTACCATTTCTTTTTCAAAAAAAAGGAGACCGACGCATGAAAGGAAGCTTTATCATCGTTGGGTTCTTTCTATTGGGTTGTTTGCTGGGTTGGACTGACATTCTCCCTACCGCCGTAATGGAACAAAACTTCACGGTTTATGTGCTCTATCTCCTGATGTTGCAGGTGGGGCTTAGTATCGGTAGCGATAAAAAGCTGAAAGACATTTTGACCAGTATCCGTCCTCACTTATTATTAGTGCCGTTTGCCACGATTACGGGAACGCTGATCGCTTCCGCTTTAATCAGTCTGGTGATCAGCCGTTGGAGTGTATTTGAATGTCTGGCGGTAGGCAGTGGATTTGCTTACTATTCGTTGTCATCCATATTGGTTACCGAACTAAAAGAAGCTTCACTTGGGGTACAAGCAGCCGCAGAATTAGGCACAATTGCCCTGATGGCAAATATATTCCGTGAAATCATGGCGCTACTCGGCGCCCCTCTGTTTGTTAAATACTTCGGTCGTTTAGCGCCAATTTGCGCAGGAGGCGCCACAACAATGGATACAACCCTCCCTGTTATCACCCGCTATTCCGGCAAGGATATGGTCTTTGTTTCCATCTTTCATGGCCTATTAGTTGATCTCACCGTGCCGTTCTTTGTTCCGTTTTTTTGTTCGTTATGATGATCAAAAAGACATAGAGAAAAGCCCCTCTACTTCAAATGTGCCGTAGTCAATCGGTTGAGTCAGGCGAAGACCTACGGAAATGGGAAAATTCAATCGCAGGAAATTGCAATCGGCAAGAATATCCGCGCCAACGGAATTATAGGTATCCCAGCGTTTTTGCTCTTTACGCCTTTGATTGGCGGTAAAGTCGTAAAACAAAGTGCTTCTGAAACGTTTGATATACGCCAGATTGCCAATACTTACATCCGGGCAAAAAATACTAAACGCATAATCGGCTTTAGCTGAAAACAATTGTCTGGTCTGATAAACATAATCATAACCGCGCGTTTTTTCCAGTAAACGTTTCGGGAAAAAGAACGCTTTCCCATCCGTATTCTGATACTGATAACCCAAACGCAACATCAAACCATCGTTTTTCTTTAAACCCGGCAAATAAGTAGTTAGGCGGGCAGCATAGAGATTGCCGTAGTTTTCTGTATTTCCGGGACTAAACAAGTGCTGCAAACGCAGTTGATAGCCCAGCCGTGGATAAATATCCCGCAACGCCATTTTCTGATAATTATAATATCTTAGTTCGGAAAGAAGGTATTGGAAGTTGCCAAATTTTCCACTGTGGAATTGCTGGTATTTGTCATTTGTATAATAATAGGTGACAGCAGGTTGAAACCCCCGTACAATATGATTCCGTGTAAAATTGAACGGAAGATACATGCGCGCCTCGGCTTCGACTCTGCGCCTGTTTGCAGCAAGCGCCTTGGCATAAGGCTCTCCTTCACTATTTACATCCCACACCATATCGAACGTTTTCCCGCCATAATCGACAGACAGATCGAGAACCGGAAACAGTCCCATATAAGTCAGCGCGATTTTTCCGTGGTGTTCGTGATCTTCATAATACCATCCTGCCTGCATTATCAGCGTATTCAGCGCATCTTGCGAAAGAATCATCGCGCCAGGTTTGAGCATGGTTGAAAAGTCGTCTCCCTGCAAACCGGCAACATCCATCGCATCGTAGTAAAAAGGAGCCCAGCTATGCAAACGAACCAGATTCAATGCCTTCCGATAAGGTTTAGACTCAAACGGAATATCCTGTACTTCCGCGGTGTCAAAATTAAAATCTTCCTGCGCGGCCAGGGTTTCAGCCAATTCAAAACGATACGGGTTTTTTAAATCCGCGGGCTCTTCTGCTATTTCGTCCATGTTTACAGAGGCAATACGATAACCTTTAGCATAATAATCGGCAAACAACAACCGGGTGCCGTCTTCAGACAATGACGGGCCAAAAGCTCCAAAACGAGCAGTTGTTATTTGCTCCGGCTGATTGGTCGCGAGGTTCAACCGGTATATATTGTTCGTTCCATCTGCTCCGGATTCAAAATAGATGGTATGGTCCTGATAGTACAAAGACGAAATATTAACAGACACAGGAGGCAGCATTTCTGTCCACTCAGCCGTAATACAATCTAACGAAAGAAGGCTGATTCCTTTCTTTCCCACAACCAATACAGCCAACTGATCGTCACCAATGAAAACAAGATCTTTCACAAAAGCATTCTCCGGCACATTAAACGTACCGATCGTATTTTTTGTATTCAGTTCCATCAGCAGCACTTTGTTTTCGCCATTCATCTCAGGTCGCGAAAAGGCGGCTTTTTGTCCATTCCGGCTCAGTGCAGGCGTCAGTAAGCGATCAGCATCTGTTACAGTATTGATCTTCTGTGTCTTCAAATCATAACACTTCAACACAGAGTAGTTCTGATGTGTCCATCGTAAACCGGGAATGTATTCAGTCCAATATAACTTATTTTGACTATGAATCAGCCGGCTGTTGATTGATCCGACATAAGCAAGCCGCTTCTCTTTGCCCTGCTTTACTTCCACCAAAGAATTAATCTCTTCTAATCCTGATTTTAAAGCCACAACAGTCCCTTCACTTACTTCGACAGGATAGAGATATGAGGTATAAAGTTTACTCTCTTTAGACAAAACACGTTGTTTGTTGCCAAATCCGGATGATTGGAAAAGACTATCTTGCCGACTCCATTCCTTATTCAGGTAAGCATACGTATCCGTAAACAAACGTTTTGTGTTTACCCCTGCATAATGCTTCAGCGCATTGGAAAAAGGAGGGATAGCCAGGAAACGGCGCGGGAAACGATAGGTTACCTTGTTCCAGATATCCTGCCCGTAAGTCTGCCGCGCATAAGCAGTCATATGATAGCCAAGTCCGTAATAAGTAGAAGTAAAATCCTTATAAGAACCCATATACCACTTATCAAACGAAAAGAAATCTCCATCTACCATTTGCGCCCGAAAAGGCATATGAAATTCGGACAACCTGCCTCGTCCACTATTCGACAAGGCCGTTTCCGTTGCCACGGCATCTCCTTCAAAAAACCAAGAGGGGACAGCAAAAGAAGACACTCCTGAGACCTGCTCTCCAAACAAATAATAAAAAGGTTTGAATATTCCCTGCATCAGTTTATCTGTCTGTAGAACATGGCGCGATTCATGCAGCACCAATTGTCTGTCCCAACTTTGTGCATACAACGTGGGTGATGGAGTTGGCAATAACTCCATTCTTCGCGGAGCATAAGCCACCATTCCGTTTGAGAGCATATTACCCGGGTGGAGAATCACCGGGAAACGCCGTTTTACAGCATGCGTCATTGTTTTCATCTCACGTGGATAAGCCATTTCCAGAAAACGGGCATAATGATAAGCCAAAGAATCATTTCCGGCAGGATATATCAACTTAAAGTGTTCGGTTTTTGATTGTCTCCATTTCAGGGAAGCAGGATCTGTTCCATAGTTTACAAACTGTGCTACTACTCCAAATGGTACAAAAAACAGAAAAAACAATACGCAATATCTGAAGAAGATTATAGTCTTCATGTTTTATGATTTCAATTAATTTCCGATTCAACATTTGCCGCAAAGATACGGTAACCTATTCGTTTCCAATAAAAGAGGCTTGGAAAATCTCAAAAAATAGGGATATTTTATTTTGTATTCTGAATAAAACCAGTACCTTTGCAAGCCGAATATTATCTAAGTTTAGTCTAAGAGTTTAGTTTTTAGCTCATTGTACTTTTATGTGTCCTTAGATACAATGGGTTAAATTGTTTTTTAGTAATTAATTAAATTTATTTTTAGCAGTGGATACTTTAAGTTATAAGACCATTTCTGCAAACAAAGCAACTGTAAACAAAGAATGGGTGATTGTCGATGCGACAGGTCAATCTTTGGGGCGTATTGGTTCAAAAGTAGCAAAACTTTTGCGTGGTAAATACAAACCCAACTTCACTCCTCACGTTGATTGTGGTGATAATGTAATTATTATCAATGCAGACAAAGTCGTTCTAACAGGAAACAAATGGAACGATCGTATTTATTTAAAATACAGCGGATACCCTGGAGGACAACGCGAATACACACCCGCTTCATTAATAAAGAAAGGTGAAAATCGTTTATTCCTGAAAGTGGTAAAAGGAATGTTGCCAAAGAACCGCCTGGGAGCAAAGTTGCTTACAAACCTTCACGTATATGCAGGAAGTGAACATCCTCATGAAGCTCAGCAACCAAAGTTAATCGATATAAATTCACTTAAATAATAACAATGGAAGTAGTAAATGCAATCGGAAGACGTAAAGCCGCAGTGGCTCGCGTATTCGTAAGCGAAGGTACGGGAAAGATAATCATCAACAAACGTGATCTTGCAAATTACTTTCCTTCTACCATTCTTCAGTTTATCGTAAAGCAACCTTTATCTAAACTGGATGCGACAGAGAAATATGATATCAAAATCAATCTCAATGGCGGTGGTTTTAAAGGTCAGTCTGAAGCAGCTCGTTTAGCAATTGCCCGCGCATTGGTAAAAATCAATCCTGAAGACAAACCGGCATTGAGAGCAGAAGGCTTCGTAACCCGTGATCCTCGCGTTGTAGAACGCAAAAAACCGGGACGTCCAAAAGCTCGTAAGAGATTCCAGTTCAGCAAACGTTAATGCA
>DAIPZX010000111.1:0-7122 GCA_036781995.1 Massilibacteroides sp.
GAAATTCTTATTTCTTATTACGGTTGCCGTAACGGTTCATGAACTTATCAACACGTCCTGCAGTATCCACCAGTTTAGACTTACCGGTATAGAACGGGTGAGAAGTATTTGAAATTTCTATCTTTACTAACGGATAAGTAACACCATCAATTTCAATAGTTTCTTTTGCGTTAATAGTTGAACGCGTAATGAACACATCGTCGTTTGACATATCTTTAAATGCTACCGCACGATAGTTTTCAGGGTGAATACCTTGTTTCATTGCTTTATCTTATTTTAATTATAATCTGTTTATTCAGTTGGTAACCGGTAAATTGGCTTGCAAAGGTATTCATTCATGATGAAGAAACAAAGAAACAGCCGGTATTTTTTTATTCATAAGGTTGTTTTGTATTATTTTAGTATGTTCAATAGCATAGAGTACACCGAATATTTATATATTTGTGCAAGTTTTTAATCAATAACGTAATAACACATATAACAATGCTAAGTTACAAACAATTAGGCTTGGTGAACACAAGAGAGATGTTCGCAAAAGCAGTTAAGGGCGGATACGCTATCCCTGCTTTTAACTTCAACAACATGGAACAGCTTCAGGCGATCATTCAGGCTGCTGTCGAAACTAATTCACCGGTAATCCTTCAGGTTTCTAAGGGTGCGCGCCAATATGCAAACCAGACGCTTCTTCGCTACATGGCTGAAGGAGCGGTTGAATATGCAAAAGAATTAGGCTGCAAAAATCCTCAGATTGTACTTCACTTAGACCATGGCGATTCTTTTGAGACTTGCAAAAGTTGTATCGATATGGGATTCTCTTCTGTAATGATCGACGGATCTCATCTGCCTTATGAAGAAAACGTTGCTTTGACGAAAAAAGTAGTTGAATATGCGCATCAATTTGATGTGACTGTAGAAGGCGAATTAGGTATTCTTGCCGGAGTGGAAGATGAAGTTTCTGCAGAACATCACACCTATACTAAACCTGAAGAAGTGGTTGACTTCGTTACTAAAACAGGTTGTGACTCTTTAGCAATCTCTATCGGTACTTCTCACGGAGCTAACAAATTCACTCCGGAACAATGCACCCGTGACGCTAACGGTATTCTTGTTCCTCCTCCATTGCGCTTCGACGTATTGGAAGGTTGTGAAAAAGAACTTCCAGGATTCCCTATCGTATTGCACGGTGCCTCTTCAGTTCCTCAGGAAGAAGTGGCTACAATCAACAAATACGGTGGCGCGTTGAAAGATGCAATCGGTATTCCGGAAGAACAATTGCGTAAAGCAGCTGCTTCGGCCGTTTGTAAGATCAACATCGACTCTGACAGCCGTTTGGCAATGACTGCAGCTATCCGCGAAACATTCGCAAACAAGCCTGCTGAATTCGACCCACGTAAATACTTAGGTCCGGCTCGCGACAACATGAAGAAGCTGTACAAACACAAAATTGAAGACGTATTAGGTTCTGCTAACAAGCTATAAGCCTAATCTCCACCCAAAAAAGGGCGAACATACAAAAGGGCTGACCGGAAACATTCCGCTCAGTCCTTTCTTTTTTATCTTACTGCGCGATCTTTCGGAAATTCCTGTCCGCTCCAAGCCTTTTTCTGCGTCCGGTCGGCAGCCGATTACTTTTCTACGAGATCAACAAAAACAAACCCGAAGCCAATGCCGCTCCTGTAAAAGGTCCCAAAACAGGAATCCACGAGTATGCCCAATCGCTATCTCGTTTACCTTTGATTGGCAGTATAGCGTGTGCAATACGAGGAGCAAGATCACGGGCAGGATTTATAGCATACCCCGTAGTACCTCCCAGCGACATACCGATTGCAACAATCAATAACGCAACAGGATAGGGACCGGAAATCTCCGCTCCTGCAACATACAGGACGCCCAGAACAAGCAAAAACGTTCCAATCACTTCGCAAATGAAGTTATACGTGTAGTTACGAATAGCCGGTATCGTACAGAATACGGCTAATTTTGTGGTACTATCTTCTTCCACATCAAAATGAGGCTTATAAAACAAGTAAACCAAAGAAGCCCCAAGTACACCACCCAACATTTGTGCGATAATATAACCTATCACATTCCCTTCAAACAATCCGGCAAGAGCCAATCCTACAGTTAACGCCGGATTCAAATGAGCTCCGGAATAAGGACCGGAGATAAAGGCAGCGACAAACACAGCCAATCCCCAGGCAATAGTTATCACAATCCATCCCGAATTCTGACCTTTTGTTCCTTTCAGTATCACGTTGGCAACCACCCCATCTCCCAAAAGTACTAAGATCGCAGTGCCAATAAATTCAAATAGTAAATCTTGTCCCATGTGATAA
This sequence comes from Massilibacteroides sp., assembly GCA_036781995.1. GTDB lineage: Bacteria > Bacteroidota > Bacteroidia > Bacteroidales > Tannerellaceae > Massilibacteroides. The sequence goes on from DAIPZX010000111.1 coordinate 2,337, forward strand.
AATAGTATTTAGGGTTATTTAATCCATGATTGTGCGCGATGCACCGCTTCGTTCCATTGCTTTTTAGCCAATTGCATATCTATTTTTGTGTTCGGCTCAAATCTTACATCAACATGCCATTGTGCTTTTATCTCTTCCAGACTTGCCCAAAATCCAACCGCCAATCCAGCCAAATAGGCCGCACCCAAGGCTGTAGTCTCAGTTGTTTGCGGACGGATCACTGTTTGCCCCAAAACATCTGCCTGAAACTGCATCAACAGATTATTTTTGGCAGCGCCTCCGTCTACGCGTAGTTCTTTTAAGCCAACTCCGGCATCAAGAATCATGGCGTTAATCACATCCATCGTCTGGTACGCGATCCCTTCAAGCGCAGCACGGGCGATATGTCCGGAAGTAGTTCCGCGCGAGATGCCAACAATTGTACCTCTTGCATATTGATCCCAATAAGGTGCTCCCAATCCTGTCAGCGCAGGCACAAAATACACACCCCCGTTATCTTTCACCGTCTTGGCCAATTCTTCTATTTCAGCAGATGATTTAACTATATTTAGTCCGTCACGCAACCATTGCACAATCGCACCGCCAACGAAAATACTACCTTCCAACGCATAGTTAACCTCTCCATTCAGTTTCCATGCAATTGTTGTAATCAGATTATTCTTTGAAACGACTTTGTTTCCTCCGGTGTTCATCAGAATAAAGCATCCCGTACCGTAGGTGTTTTTCACCATTCCGGGATCTACACACATTTGCCCGAACAAAGCAGCCTGTTGATCTCCCGCAATACCGGCGATTGGTACTTTTGTAGCAAAAATGGTAGTCTTCGTATAGCCATATATTTCACTCGATTCACGAACTTCAGGCATCATGGATTTTGGGATAGTAAACAGTTCCAGCAATTCATCGTCCCATGCCAGTGTATGTATATTATACAGCATCGTACGTGAGGCATTCGATACATCTGTCATATGCACTTCTCCACGAGTCAATTGCCAAACAATCCAGGAATCAACCGTTCCAAACACTAATCTGCCGGCTTCTGCTTTTTCCCGCGCTCCTTCTACATTATCCAATATCCACTTTATTTTTGTTGCACTGAAGTAAGCATCAATTATCAATCCGGTTTTATCCTTTATATATTGCAACCGACCCTCATTCTTTAACTCATCGCAATACTCAGACGTTCGCCGGTCTTGCCAGACAATCGCATTATAGACAGGTTCTCCTGTTTCTTTATCCCATACGATTGTAGTTTCACGCTGGTTTGTGATTCCAATTCCGGCTATATTCTGTCCGTTAATGCCTATTTTAGTTATGGCTTCGGCAGCCACAGCAGCTTGTGAAGACCATATCTCGCGCGGGTCATGTTCTACCCAGCCGCTTTGAGGGAAATATTGTGTGAATTCTTTTTGAGCGACAGAACAGATTTCCCCTTTTCGATCAAAGAGAATAGCCCTGGAACTGGTTGTTCCGGCATCGAATGCCAAAATATATTTTTCCATGTGTTTTCCAATATTAGATTAAAAGTCAAAAATATAAATAACTTACAAAAAAAATCAAGGTTCCAGCAAATAGTTTTTTGCCAACGAAATAAATTCGCTCACTTGTTCATCTTTCCATTTTTCCGTCATTCCCATTTCAGCCATCATAATCCCGGCTACTCTTGGAGCCATTACAATAGCAACACGGGCATCAAGAAAAGTTATCCGTAACCTTCTGGCCAACACATCATCCAGCGTCATTGCCATTTCTTCGCGCACCGCCCAAATCACTTCTGCAACCGTATAATCATAATCCGGATGAAGCTTCTCCGAGTTACCTGCCGCTTCTTTTTCGATCTCCCGGATTTTGGGATAATCACTGCCATACACATACGAAAAATTTGACCGATCCACATTTTCCTGATAACCGTGTATCATAATCTCTTTTGTTTTACAGGGAACATTATTCAAGCCGCAGACAGCTATCGCACGATTCACCGCATCTTCTGCCATATCCCGGTAAGTAGTCCATTTGCCACCGGTTATAGTAACTAATCCACTGGGAGAGGTTACAATCTTATGGCTTCGAGATATTTCTTTCGTCTTTTTCCCATCTATTTTCTTTTTAGGTGCAGCCAGCGGACGAAGTCCTGCAAAGACCGAAAGCACATCTTCCCGCTTAGGCTGCTTTGTCAGGTACAGACCGGATGTTTTCAAAATAAAATCAACTTCTTCATCCAATGCTTTGGGTTCCAGAATAAATTCGTTCATCGGCGTATCCGTTGTTCCCAATACCACCTTGCCATGCCAGGGCACACCAAACATCACACGCCCATCGCTCGTCTTGGGAATCATGATAGCAGTGTCGCCTCCCAAAAAGGATTTATCTACCACTAAATGTACTCCTTGACTCGGGCGAACTATTTTTTCCTTTTCCGGCGCATCCATCTGCATCAGGTCATCCACAAATATGCCCGTTGCATTGATTACGGCGCGGGTATTGAGTTTATACTTCTGTCCGGAGAGTTCATCCTGAGCTTCCACTCCGGATATCCGCCCGTCTTCATTTTTACACAAAGCCGTTATTTTTACATAATTGGCAACTGTAGCCCCTTGCTCTACTGCTGTTTGAAGCAAATTTATTCCCATACGGGAATCGTCAAATTGTCCGTCATGATAAACAACCCCACCTTTGAGACCTTTGGCTGATATTCCGGGAATCTCACTTATGACTTCCTTTTTACGCATAGGCAGTGATCGCCCAAAGCTTCGGCGTCCCGCTAAAACATCATACATTGTCAATCCAATCGTATAAAAAGCTTTTTCCCACCAACGATAAGTCCCAATAATAAAACGCTGATCTTTCACAAGGTGTGGTGCATTCTTCCGCATAAATCCTCTTTCACGAAGGGCATCAACCACAAGCGCCACATCGCCTTGTGCCAGATAACGAACACCGCCATGTACCAGTTTAGTACTACGACTTGATGTCGCTTTCGTAAAATCAGACTGTTCCAATAAAGCAACTTTAAATCCGCGAGAGGCAGCATCTAAAGCAATACCCGTACCGGTAGCACCGCCTCCCACAACAACAAGATCCCATCCAATGGTCGTGTCGGCGATTTTTTTAATGTGATTTTCTCTTTTCATCAAGCAAACGACTGTATTAAATTAGAATTATGAACGCTTATATATCGCAAAGATAATTACGTTTTAAAAGAATCAAAACATTATCGAAACTTTTTAAGAGTAAAAAGAAAGAAATCGAAAGAAATCGAAACCTAAACGAAAGACAAACAAAAGAAAACTGTTTTTTTCAACAATACTCTCTCACAGATAAAAGTGATTCTTGTATATTTGCAAAAATACATAAAGCACAAAAAAAATGCGAAGTATAGCGGAAAGACACCAATACATACTGGAACAACTTCAGACGAATGGCCACGTAAAAGTACAGGAGTTAAGCGAAATATTAGAAGTTTCGGAAGTAACCATACGAAAGGACTTAAAACATCTTGAGGAAAGAAAGATGGTTTATCGTAACCACGGGAGCGCAAGCAGCATGAGCGCCATCATCTCCGACAGGCATATTGATGATAAAGAAAAAATAAATCAGGAAGAAAAAACAGAAATCGCACGCGCAGCTGCTCAGTTAATAAACGAAAACGACAAAATAATCATCGCTTCGGGAACGACCCTACTTTCTTTTGCAGATGCAATCAGCGCGATAGACAAAACCATCACAGTCATCACTTCGTCTGTCAAGATCTCTTTGACATTGTGTTACAATCCGAACATAGAGGTAATCCAATTAGGTGGAATTATGCGGAAAAATTCAGTTTCTATTATCGGACACTATGCTGAGAATATCCTTGATAGTCTTTCCTGCAATAAACTGTTTCTGGGTGTTGACGGGATAGATCTGGATTACGGACTAACAACCAGCAACACGAGCGAAGCCCGCATCAATCAACAAATGATTGACGCCGCACAAGAAATCATCATACTGACCGACTCTTCCAAATTCAACAAAAGGGGATTCTGTAAGATTTGTGATCTCGATAAAGTACACCATATCATAACAGACAAAAATATTCCAACAGCTATTGCGGAAGCATTACGCGAACAGGGAATAAAGGTGACGCTTGTTTAAGCATCACCTTGCAAAAGCTTATTTATAGGCTCACGCCAATCTTCTTTATTCAATGGCTGGTAGGTTATAAATCCCGATTTTGCTCCTGTTTCAATATTTAGCTTGCCATCATCGACAAACAGTGTTTCAGCGGGGATCATTCCTGCATCCTCTATCATCAGATCAAAGATACGAGGATCCGGTTTGGTGACTTTCATTTCAAAGGAAGCATAAAATTTATCACAATAAGCCGTAACAGCAAGACCGGCTTCAGAAAAGGCAGGTGTTTTTGCCCAGTCCAGAACCACCGGATTTGTGTTACTGAGAATAAACACGCGGTACTTGTTTCGTAATTCCAGTATATAATCCAGTTTATACTGCGGAACAGCTTCAACAAAGCCCATCCATCCGTAACGAACCTCTTCGGTTGTCAGAGATCTGCCAACTATTTCACTAAGCCTGGCTCTGAATTCTTCGAGGTTCACACCTCCATTTTCGAACTCAAGAAAAAGCCCTCTTTGTTCGTAAGGATCAAGGTATTCTTCGATATCAGCAACCCCTATTTCCTTGAATCGTTTTATTGAACAATCTCTATTCAAATCAATAATCACCCCTCCTAAATCAAAAACGATATTTTTTATTTTACTCATCTGCTTGTTTTTGTTTTTAATCA
>DAIPZX010000112.1:0-7097 GCA_036781995.1 Massilibacteroides sp.
TGAAGTAAACCATTCCCAATTTCCATAATGCCCCATCAGCATAATCACGCAAGGATGTCCGTCATCCATGAGCTGATCTATCAGTTCCGGGTTATTCAGAAAGGCTCTGCTCTTGACCTCTTCCTCCGAAATATGTCCTAACTTGATTGTTTCTATGATATAATCGGAGAAATGGTGATAAAACCGGCGTTCTATATCGCGTCTTTCCTTTTCTGTTTTTTCCGGAAAGGATGCTTTCAGATTTGCTCTTGTAACCCTTACCCTGTAATGAGCGATTTTATAAATCAGCACATATAATATATCCGAAAACAGATAGAGTACTTTCATCGGGAGTATCGCATGGCTTTTAGTCCACGCGAACAACAGGGCGTATTCTATTTTAGTCCACATGATTGTTTATATTAACGCTCCGTTAAGAGCTGATTTATCCTCGTTCCAGTCATCCAATACAACTTTTACGGGCGTATTAATAAGCGAACTATCATAAGGCATTTCCACTTTAATGTAGTTTTCCGTGAAACCGTGCATTAATTCGCCTTTGTGTGTATGTTCAAACAGAACAACAGCCTGCTTGCCTATATACCGGCTGTAAAAGTCTTGCAACTTATTATCCGACAGGTTCAACAATCGTTGGCTTCTATCGTGTTTCGTTTTCGCATCAACGGCGTAATCTATCTTAAGCGCTTGCGTGCCCGGACGTTCCGAATAACTGAACACATGCAGTTGAGAAATATCCAGGCTATGAATAAACCGATAAGCCTCTTCAAAGTACCGGTCAGTTTCTCCACGCGTGCCAACGATCACGTCGACCCCGATAAAAGCATTCGGAATCACTTCTTTGATTTTTTCTACTTTATGACGGAATAATTCCGTGTCATAACGGCGGCGCATGAGTTTTAGTACATCGTCACTACCGCTTTGCAGTGGAATATGAAAGTGAGGAGCGAACCGTTTGCTTCCGGCTACAAAATCAATGGCTTCATCTGTAATCAGATTAGGTTCGATAGAAGAAATCCGGTAACGTTCGATGCCTTCTACCTGATCGAGCGCGCGAATCAGATCAAGAAAAGACTCTTCGGTACTTCTCCCGAAATCACCAATGTTAACTCCGGTCAGAACGATCTCTTTGCCTCCTTTTTGTACAACATCTTCGGCTTGTTCGACCAGACTGGCGATGGTGCCGTTGCGACTACGTCCGCGGGCAAAGGGTATGGTGCAGAATGAACAGAAATAATCACAACCATCCTGCACTTTCAGGAAATGACGTGTGCGGTCATCTGATGAACAGGAGGGCGTAAACAAGCGGATATCTTTCGTTTTCGATGTAATAATCGTACCTCCGGATGCTTTCTTGTCCAGATTCTCCAGATGTTCAAGTATATCGAGTTTCTGTTCTGCGCCCAATACCAGATCCACACCTGCTATGCCTGCCACTTCTTCCGGCTTTAACTGAGCGTAACAACCGGTTACTACGACAAAGGCGCCCGGATGCTGTTTGTTTATTTTACGGATTGCCTGACGGCATTTCTTATCTGCCAGTTCGGTCACTGAGCAAGTATTGACTACACAAATATGTGCTTTTTCTCCCGCTCTGGCTTTTCTTATTCCTTTATCTGCCAGCATTTTTCCAATGGTGGAGGTCTCTGCGAAATTCAGTTTACAACCAAGTGTATAATATGCTGCTATCTTGTTTTCAAAAACAGTAGTATCTATCATCTAATTACAAAAATTTGGCTGTAAAGTTACATAAAACCGATAAGTTAATGCTTCATTTAATTGTATATCTGCTTACTACTATGTATTTTTACACATTACAAGCAAATTTATGCTATGATCAAAGAAAACTTTGTAAAGATTTATGAAGAAAGTTTCAAGGAGAATTGGGCATTGCCTGCCTTGACAGACTATACTAAAAATAACACCTGCACTTTTGGGCAAATAGCAGAAAAAATAGCTCGTCTACATTTGGTTTTTGAAGAAGCCGATGTCAAAAAAGGAGATAAGATAGCCCTGATAGGCAAAGATTCGGCTCATTGGTGTATCGTATATATGGCGGCAGTAACCTATGGCGCTGTTATTGTACCCATCCTGCAAGACTTCAACCCGAACGATGTACATCATATTATCAACCATTCTGAGTCAATGCTTCTTTTTGTTACTCATCGTATATGGGACACCTTGGAAGACGAAAAGATTAAAGAAGTAAAGGCTGTATTTTCGATTTCGGACTTTAGTTGTATATACGAACGGGGAGGAGATCATCTGACAAGATTCGTCTGGTTGCTCGATGAGCATATGGAGAAAAGATATCCTGCCGGATTTTCATCTGTCGATATCCATTATATAGACAGATCAAATGACGAGGTTGTCCTTTTGAATTATACTTCAGGAACTACGGGGTTCAGTAAAGGCGTGATGCTGACCGGAAATAATCTGGCAGGAAACGTAACCTATTCGAAAACATTAAACCTGATGTATCAAAAAGATAATGTTCTGTGCTTTCTTCCTCTGGCGCATGCTTATAGTTGCGCATTCAACTTTCTGGTGCCGATGGCTTTAGGGGCTCATGTGTATATGCTGGGCAAAGTGCCTTCTCCCAAGATACTGATCAAGGCTTTTGAGGAGGTCAAACCTGATCTTATTCTGACGGTTCCTTTAATTCTGGAAAAAATATATAAAAAGATGATTCTTCCGAAACTGAATAAGCGGAGGATAAAGTTTGCTTTGAATATTCCTTTTCTGGATAAACGTATTTATGACAAAATAAACGAAAGGTTAACAAATGCTTTAGGCGGACAGTTCAGGGAAGTAATCGTTGGCGGCGCGGCCATGAACCAGGAAGTAGTAGATTTTCTTTATAAGATTAATTTCGCTTTTACCGTTGGTTACGGCATGACTGAATGTGGTCCGCTGATCAGCTATTCCAATCATAAAAATTATATGCCGGGGTCGTGCGGTCATGTACTAAAAGGCATTATGGATGTAAGAATTGACTCTGAGGATCCGTATAATATAGTTGGCGAAATACAAGTGCGCGGTGAGAATGTAATGAAAGGGTATTACAAAAACGAAACAGCTACAGCCGCCGCGTTCTCCAAAGATGGCTGGTTATGCACCGGTGATTTGGGTACAATCGATCATGAAAAGCGCATTTTTATTCGTGGACGCAATAAAACAATGCTGTTGGGCGCAAGCGGACAAAATATTTATCCGGAAGAAATAGAATCGAAATTAAACAACCTGCCCTATATCCTTGAAAGCGTGGTTGTGGGAAGGAACGGGAAATTGGTCGCGCTTGTTTATCCGGACTATGATGCCGTAGATAAAGCGGGTATAGTACACGCCGGTTTGACGGAAGTGATGGAGCAAAATAGAGCAGAATTAAATAAAATGCTTGCTTCTTATGAGTCGGTATCTGCCATCCGGTTATATCCGACAGAATTTGAGAAAACCCCTAAAAAGAGTATCAAACGCTATCTGTATAGTAATTATTAAATACGCTATGTTTTGTTTTCAAAAATAAATTTAATCATGAGAAAAAATCACATCTTATTGCTGTCTATACTCCTTTTGATGGCTTGTACAGGCACAAAACAAAGTAAAGAGCCTGCGGTGGACATTTTGCCCGATAAAGTTGTTATCGCCTACGTCACTTCCTGGTCGGATATCATGCCCGATCCAACCTACCTGACACATATTAATTATGCCTTTGGTCATGTAAATGATAGTTTTGATGGCGTGCGGATCGATAATGAAGATCGGCTTCGGCAGCTTGTGGCACTTAAAAAAGACGCTCCTCACTTGCAAATATTACTCTCCATTGGCGGTTGGGGTAGCGGGCGGTTCAGCGAAATGGCAGAGAATACCGATTTTCGTGAACGTTTTGCGAAAGATTGCCAACGGGTTGTGAATGCGTTTGATTTGGACGGGATAGATATTGATTGGGAATATCCTACCGCCGACTATGCCAAAATTTCAGCGTCACCCAAAGACACGGAAAATTATACCTTATTGATGCGTGATATACGCAAAGCGATCGGCGATCAGAAACTATTGACGCAGGCAACAGTCGCGACAGCAGAGTATATAGATTTTAAAGCCGTAGAGCCCTACATGAGTTTTACGAATGTCATGTCTTATGATATGGGAAATCCCCCGTATCTGAACTCCGGCTTGTATCGTTCCGAACATGTGGATAAAATATGCACCGACGAAGCCATACGCGCACACCTTAATGCCGGAATTCCTCCGCATAAATTAGTGATGGGGCTGCCTTTCTATGGCAGAGGCATCAAAGATTTTCCCCGGCCGGACGATCTGACGAAGGTTCATCTGATGGAAGGCTATACCGCTCAATGGGATGATGTAGCGAAAGTACCCTATCTGACGGATGCGGATGGCAATTTAGTCTATGGCTATGAAAACCTGGAATCATTGGCCATCAAGTGTGAATACGCGTTGGAACACGGTCTTCTGGGAGCGATGTACTGGTCTTATAGCGGAGACAATGAGGCAGGCGATCTGAGACGCACGGTTTATGAGACATTGAATAAGAAATAAAAACCCTTTTATTATGTGTAAATACTATTTTTCATTTATTTTATTCCTGTTTTCGGCAGGTCTGTTCGCGCAAAGTTATTATCAACCGGATCCTAAGCTGGCAAAGCAATTGGAAGACAGCCGCTATCTGCGCCGTACCATGAAGGCCGACCCGGAAGATGCCGGTTACACCCGATGGGCGCAAAAGGAAGTCCTGAAAAGCCGGGAATTGTCATTAGTCTCAAATTTTAACACACTACAGGTTTCCGGACCGGGAACCATTCATATTGATCAGGATGTGACCATCTCCGGCAAAGGGAGCGTGCGTTTGGATACGCCAACCGCTTTTGGGCAAAAACCGGCCACCAACCGGGCGTATGCAGCTCCGGAAGTGTTATTGCCATTAAACCGGGAAGATTTACGTGATTATAATCGTTTTTCGGCATGGGTGTATGTTGATGCTCCGGGAATTTATCTGGTGTTTGGAGGTGTGAAACTGCACAACGATGGCGAAAAAGTAATGCCTACGCCCGGTCGTTTTGAAGGAGAACACTTCGAGACGTTTACACCCGGGAAGTGGCAGCAAATCATTTGGGAAATTCCGGATCTGTATCGCGATGCGGTAACCGGATTCTCTTTCAGCGTATTACTTGCCGGAAGTCCTGCCGGAGCGAACGACAGGATGAGTATGTATGTCGATGATATGCGTATAGAAAAAGTGGAAGCGGAAAACAGCCGGGGATTTAATTTGCGTAAAAATGCCATTGCCTATAGTCATAGCGGCTACAAACCGGGAGCAAGAAAGCAGGCGATGGTGCAACATGTAAAAGACACTTCTTTTAAACTATATAACGAGGAGACCGGCAGTGTTGCCTATGAAGGAAAAGGAACGAGTCTGAAAGACGGCTTCGTATTGCTGGACTTCAGTGAGTTGGAAACTCCGGGACGCTATACGATTGCCGTAGAAGATCTTGTGTCCAAGCCGTTTGCTATTGGAGATAATGCTTATCTGGCTACAGCCTGGCGAACATTAAATTTTTTCTATGCCGAACGTTGCGGCTATGATCAGCCCGGCATTCATGCAGAATGCCATCATGATGTGTTTTGCTTTCACCCCGACGGACGTAGCGTGAGTGTTTCGGGCGGATGGCATGACGCGGCCGATCTGACACAAGGCATCGGAAATACGGCGGAAGGCGGAATAGCCATGCTGGAATTGGCAGCGGCGGTTAAAGGAAAAGATCAGCAATTATACGAACGTTTGCTGGAAGAAGCCCGTTGGGGGCTGAATTGGGTGTTGCGCACTCGTTTCGGAGATGGATACCGGCAAGGAGGCTTGATTATAGGTTTGTGGACTAAGAACTTCCGGGGAGATTTGGATGATATGCAATCAACCGCGAGAAATTCCCCTTCCGACAACCTGATCGGAGCATATTATTGCGCGATGGCTGCGCCACACTTTGAAGAATCCGATCCTGTTTTTGCCCGTTGGTGCCGTAATGCAGCCGGGGAAGATTTCCGGTTTGCGATTGATGCAATGGGAATGAATAGTCCTAAAAGAAATGAAGTGGAATTGTCGGCCTTGGCAACAGTAACCGCGATGCGCCTGTACGAGTTAACAAAAGACGAACAATATCTGGATTGGGCGTCTCGCTATGCCCGGGTTGTCATGGCTTGCCAACAATTGGAACGCCGTAAAGACTGGGCGACACCTTTACGCGGCTTCTTTTATGAAACAACAGAAAAAAAACGTACGCTGGCTTACTTCCACCAGAGCAAAGAGCATTTGTTGGTTCAGGGCTTTGCCTTATTATTGGAAAATGCGCCCGATCACCCGGATGCTCCTTTATGGCAGGAGTCGTGCCGGGCATACGCCGATTATTTATATGATCTGGCAAAACACGCCGATCCGTATGGCATTCTCCCAAGTGCGGTGTATGAAGTGAATAACACGGATTATTCTACGCTGTATCATGAAGGAGATGCCGTAGGGCTTCCTTCGTTAGAGGAATACAACGCACAGGTGAAAAATGGCATTCCGTTATCCAAAACACATTTTCTCCGCCGTAATCCGGTCGCTTATCAGTTTCGTGGTTTTCACGCCATCGTAATGGGAAAAGCAAAAGCCGGCTTTATCTTATCCCGCCTGCTGAAAGATACCGAACTGAAGAAAATAGCTACACGCCAATTGGAATATGTGATCGGCTATAATCCCTACGCGATGAGTACGATTTACGGAGACGGTTATGACTATCCTCCTTTGTACGGAGCATACGCCGGTGATGTGGTTGGAGCCGTACCCGTAGGTATCGAAACATTCGAGAATGATGACGAACCCTACTTCCCGATGCAAAACAACTGCACCTATAAAGAAATCTGGACACATACAACCGCCCGGGTTCTTTGGTTGGTTGCCGAGTTGTTTAAAGATTAAGCGGCGTTAAAAAAAAACGAGGGGCAAATTCAGAAATGAGTATACTCGTTTTGGAAAATGAGTTTTCAACATCACTATGAATAAAAAAAAACATAAGTATGATTTTCCAAATTCATAGTTATGA
>DAIPZX010000113.1:0-7082 GCA_036781995.1 Massilibacteroides sp.
TGTCAAAATAAAGATAATAAAAACGCGATGATAAGTGTAACAACAAATAGTCTTCTTATTTCTTTAATTAATATTCTACTCTGGATACAGGTTAGGAAGTGAGATTGTTGTGCTTGTTTGAGCGTATGAAAATATAAAAGAGCCTTTCTCACTTCCTGGTGAGAGAGGCTCTTTTCTTAATTAGCATATTAGTAAATTAAATTTAGAATAGTAAGTATTATGTCTGACAGATTGTTTATTTTCGACACAACGCTGCGTGACGGGGAGCAGGTTCCCGGATGTCAATTGAATACGGTTGAGAAGATTCAGGTAGCTAAAGCACTGGAAGAGTTAGGTGTTGATGTGATTGAAGCGGGATTTCCGGTGTCGAGTCCGGGCGATTTTAGTAGTGTGGTTGAGATTTCCAAGGCGGTGACCTGGCCGGTCATTTGCGCACTGACGCGTGCTGTGGAAAACGATATACAGGTAGCGGCGGAAGCGTTGAAATATGCTAAAAGAGGTCGTATTCATACCGGTATCGGAACTTCGGAATACCATATCAAACATAAATTCAATTCCAATCAAGACGATATCCTTGAGCGTGCGATTGCCGCGACAAAGTATGCCAAACAATTTGTGGAAGACGTTGAGTTTTATTGTGAAGACGCCGGGCGTACGGATAATGCTTATCTGGCGCGTGTGGTCGAAGCCGTAATCAAAGCAGGGGCAACAGTCGTAAATATCCCGGATACAACCGGTTATTGCCTGCCTGATGAATACGGAGCAAAGATTCAATATCTGATGGAAAATGTAAAGGGTGTGCATCACGCGATCCTTTCGACGCATTGTCATAACGACTTGGGCATGGCTACGGCTAATACTGTTCAGGGTGTATTAAATGGCGCCCGTCAGGTAGAGGTGACGATGAACGGTATCGGCGAACGTGCCGGAAACACTTCTCTGGAAGAAGTGGCCATGATCTTTAAAAGTCATAAAGAGCGCGGCATCGATACGAATATAAACACAACACGTATTTATGGGGTGAGCCGTATGGTCTCAAGCTTAATGAATATGCCTATTCAGCCAAACAAAGCAATTGTAGGGCGGAATGCTTTTGCACACTCTTCGGGTATTCATCAGGATGGTGTATTAAAGAACCGGGAGAGCTACGAAATTATCGACCCGAAAGATGTGGGTATTGATGATAACGCAATTGTATTGACTGCCCGTAGCGGACGCGCGGCGTTGAAACACCGTCTGCATATTTTAGGGGTGGAACTTAGTCAGGAGAAATTAGATACGGCTTACGAAGAATTCCTTAAATTAGCTGACAGAAAGAAAGATATCAACGATGATGACGTCTTGATGCTGGTTGGCAAAGACCGTACGGCGATGCACCGTATCAAGTTGGATTACTTGCAGGTGACTTCCGGTGTAGGGGTTCGGTCGGTAGCCAGTATTTGTCTGGATATAGCGGGAGAGAAGTTTGAGGCTGCTGCTTCGGGCAATGGGCCGGTAGATGCGGCGATCAAGGCTGTCAAGACGATTATACATCGTCAGATGGTGATTCAGGAGTTCCTGATTCAGGCAATAAATAAAGGTAGTGACGATATGGGTAAAGTGCACATGCAAGTGGAATATGACGGAAATCATTATTATGGCTTCTCCGCTAATACCGATATAATCGCTGCTTCGGTAGAAGCGTTTATTGACGCGATTAATAAGTTTGTGAAATGAAATAATAATACTTAATAGTGTAGATTGCAGAATGAGTAAGACTTTATTTGAAAAGATATGGGAGAAGCATGTTGTAGATACGCTTCCCGATGGGACAATACAGTTATATATTGATCGCTTGTATTGTCATGAAGTAACCAGTCCGCAGGCTTTTGCCGGATTGCGTAGCAGAGGTTTGAAGCCTTTCCGTCCGGACAGGATTACTTGTATGCCCGACCACAATATCCCGACCTTAGGACAGGAGCATCCGATCGAAGACCCGGTTTCAAGGAAACAGGTGGAGACATTGGAGGAAAACGCCAAGTTGTTCGGACTCACTTATTATGGAGTGAATCATCCGAAAAACGGTATTATCCATGTGGTAGGACCGGAAAACGGATTAACCCAACCGGGCATGACGTTAGTTTGTGGTGATTCGCATACGTCTACTCATGGTGCGATGGGTGCTATTGCTTTCGGCATCGGAACCAGTGAAGTGGAAATGACACTGGCTACCCAATGCATCATGCAACGCAAGCCGAAAACCATGCGTATCGTGGTAGACGGTCAATTGAAACCCGGGGTAACCGCAAAGGATATCGCGCTATATATTATCAGTAAGATGACTACCGGGGGAGCTACCGGCTATTTTGTGGAATACGCCGGAGAAGCAATCCGCAACACCACCATGGAAGAACGGCTTACCATTTGCAATCTTTCCATTGAAATGGGAGCTCGTGGTGGTATGATCGCGCCGGATGAGGTAACGTTTGACTATCTGAAGGGGCGTGAATATTCTCCGAAAGGAAAAGAATGGGACGAAGCCGTGGCTTATTGGAAAACGCTTTGTTCGGATGATGACGCGGTGTTCGACAGAGAAGTGCATTATCAGGCGGAAGATATTGAACCGATGGTAACCTACGGAACGAATCCGGGAATGGGTATCGGCATCAAAGAAAATATTCCTACGGTAGAAAGCGTAGATGAATCCGGTCGTGTTTCATTTAAGAAGTCTTTGGAGTATATGGGCTTCAATGGTGGTGACGCTATTCGTGGGAAAGCGATCGACTATGTCTTTTTAGGTAGTTGTACCAATGGACGTATTGAAGATTTCCGGGCGTTTGCTTCTATTGTAAAAGGACGTAAGAAAGCAGAAAATGTAATTGTATGGCTTGTGCCCGGAAGTTGGGCGGTAGAAAAGCAATTGAAAGAGGAAGGGATCGATAGAGTTCTGGAAGAAGCCGGATTTCAATTGCGCCAGCCGGGTTGTTCGGCTTGTTTAGCGATGAACGATGACAAGATACCCGCGGGAAAATACGCGGTGTCTACTTCGAATCGTAACTTTGAAGGTCGTCAGGGACCGGGTGCCCGTACGATCTTAGCCGGTCCTCTTGTAGCTGCTGCAGCTGCTGTGACGGGTGTAATTACAGATCCCAGAGAGTTGATGAATTAAGTTGAATGCTGAAAGAACTTCAAAAATGAAAGAAAAAGTAACAGTAATAACATCTACCTGTGTTCCTCTTCCTTTGGAAAATGTGGACACAGATCAGATCATTCCGGCACGTTTCCTGAAAGCGACAACAAAAGAGGGCTTTGGGGATAATTTGTTCCGCGACTGGCGCTATGATAAAAATGGCCAACCGAATCCTGATTTTGTATTGAATCAGGATACCTATACAGGCGAAATCTTAGTTGCCGGAAAGAACTTCGGTAGTGGTAGCAGTCGTGAACATGCAGCTTGGGCTATCGGAGGATATGGATTCCGTGTAATCGTAAGTAGTTTCTTCGCGGATATCTTTAAAAACAATTCCATGAATAACGGTTTGCTACCTGTAGTTGTTTCTACGGAATTTTTAGCAGAGGTGTTTGAAAACGTAACTGCTGATCCTGCAACAACACTAACCGTAGATCTTCCGAATCAAACGATTACCAATAACAAGACAAAACGTACAGAGCATTTTGACATCAATGCGTATAAGAAGGATTGTCTGGTAAACGGGCTTGACGATATCGATTATCTGCTATCGAATAAACACAAGATTGAAGCGTACGAAAAAGCATTGTAAGAAGGCTATGATAGAAATAATGGATACCACCCTCAGGGATGGCGAACAAACATCCGGTGTCTCTTTCGCGCCTCATGAGAAGTTCGGGATTGCCCAGATGCTTCTTTCGGAAGTGGGAGTAGACAGGATTGAGATCGCCTCTGCAAGGGTGTCTAATGGCGAGTACGACTCTGTTAAAAAATTAGCAGAATGGGGGCGGCGTTCCGGCTATTTAGACAGGCTTGAGGTACTGGGCTTTGTGGACGGCGGTGCCTCTCTTAAGTGGATTGAGGATGCCGGATGCCGGGTGGTGAATCTGCTTTGCAAGGGGTCCTATAAGCATGTAACCGAACAATTGCGGAAAACGCCGGAACAGCATATTGAAGATATTCGTGGCGTGATAGCAATTGCCGTACAGAAAAATATCAGCGTTAACCTCTATCTGGAAGATTGGTCAAACGGTATTCAGCATTCGCCTGAATATGTGTTTCAACTTGTGGACGGCTTGAAAGATCTGCCTGTAAAGCGCTTTATGCTTCCTGATACATTAGGAATTCTTAATCCGGGAAAGACGTACGAGTACTGTTCGCAGATGGTAGCTAAATACCCTGAACTTCATTTTGATTTCCATGCTCACAATGATTACGATCTGGCAGTAGCCAATATTTATTCGGCGGTTCGCGCAGGAGTCAAGGGTATTCACACAACGGTTAATGGATTGGGCGAGCGTGCGGGAAATGCTCCGCTTAGCAGTGTGTTGGCCGTCTTGAAAGATCAGTTGGGGGAAGAAACCAACCTGAAGGAAACGAAGATAAACAAGATCAGCCGTTTGGTCGAGACGTATTCGGGCATACGCTTGTCTCCGAATAAACCCGTTGTAGGCGAACATGTATTTACGCAATGTGCCGGTGTTCATGCGGATGGAGATAGTAAAAATAACCTTTACTGTAATGACTTGCTGCCGGAACGTTTCGGGCGTGTACGTGAATATGCTTTAGGTAAGACATCCGGTAAAGCGAATATTCGTAAGAATCTGGAAGCCTTAGGCATTGAACTGGACGAAGATTCTATGCGTAAAGTGACCGAACGGATTATCGAACTGGGCGATCGGAAAGAAATGGTAACAAGCGAAGATCTGCCTTATATCGTAAGTGATGTGTTGAACCATGACGGGACAGGCGAACAACGGATTAAGATACTGAATTATTCGTTATCTTTGGCTCAGGGTTTGAAGCCGGTTGCTTCATTGAAGATAGAGATTGATGGTGAGGCTTATGAAGAATCTGCTTCCGGAGACGGACAGTATGATGCTTTTGTAAGAGCCCTCCGTAAAATCTACGCCGACCTGAGAAGACCTTTCCCGATGCTGACTAACTATTCTGTTTCTATTCCGCCGGGTGGGCGAACAGATGCCTTTGTGCAAACAATTATTAGTTGGAATTACGCGGGAGTAGACTTCAAAACCAGGGGGCTTGACGCCGACCAGACGGAGGCGGCAATTAAAGCGACTTTGAAAATGCTGAACCGGATAGAAGGATAACTAATAAATACAATAAGTATGAAAAAGAAATTAACGATTGCTTTGGTTGCGCACGATAACCGCAAAGCAGACATGGTGGAATGGGCAGTGCATAATGCGAATTTTCTCGCAGAACATCATTTGGTTTGTACCGGAACGACAGGCGGATTGGTTGCCGAGGCTTTTAACGAAAAAGGAATTGAAGCGGAAGTAACCCGTATGCACTCCGGACCGATGGGAGGGGATGCTGAAATTGCCGCGATGGTGGTTCGAAAGGAAATAAATCTGGCAATATTCCTGATCGATGATTTAAACCCACAACCTCATGAAGCAGATATTCAGATGTTATTGCGACAGTGCCGTGTGCACAATGTCCCGATTGCCTGTAACCGGTATAGCGCAGATCTGATGCTGACCAGTACGCTTTGGGACGATGACAACTATGCGCCAACCGAACCTCTTTATGTCTTTTTCAAACGTTAATTACGTAGAAAAGAACAATTTCAAACAAATAATAGATGAAACTTAATATAGCAGTACTGCCGGGGGATGGAATCGGCCCCGAAATTGTAGAACAGGCGATGAAAGCCGTGAAGGCTATTTGTGATAAATTCGGTCATGAACTGAGTTACGAATACGCTTTGACCGGTGCGTGTGCCATTGATGAGGTAGGTAATCCATATCCCGATGAGACACACGATTTGTGTATGAAGAGTGATGCCGTATTATTCGGCGCGATAGGTTCTCCGAAATATGATAATAACCCGTCTGCAAAGGTGAGACCGGAACAGGGTTTGCTTGCTATGCGTAAGAAATTAGGCTTGTATGCCAACATACGTCCGGTAACGACTTTCCCTTCCTTGTTGCATAAGTCTCCTTTGCGTTCGGACTTGGTAGATGGTGCAGACTTTATGTGTATCCGCGAATTAACAGGCGGGATGTACTTCGGCCGTCCGCAGGGCAGGAGTGAAGATGGAAATACGGCTTACGATACCTGTGTTTACAGCCGTGAAGAAATCGAACGCATTGTTCGCTTAGCGTATGAATATGCAGGCAAGCGCAGAAAGAAAGTAACGATTGTCGATAAGGCAAACGTTCTGGCTACTTCCCGTCTCTGGCGTCAGGTGGCACAGGAAATCGAAAAAGACTATCCGGAGGTTGAAACCGAATATATGTTTGTCGATAACGCTGCCATGCGCATTATTCAATGGCCGAAGAGTTTTGATGTAATGGTGACGGAAAATATGTTTGGAGATATCCTTACGGACGAAGCATCTGTTATTACAGGCTCTTTAGGTATGTTGCCTTCTGCTTCGGTAGGTATCCATACCTCTGTATTCGAACCGATTCATGGTTCTTATCCACAGGCTGCCGGGAAGGATATCGCCAATCCATTGGCTACGATTCTGAGTGCGGCTCTTATGTTTGAATACGCTTTCAATCTGATGGAAGAGGGAGCTTTGATTCGTGAAGCTGTCGACGCGTCGATGGATGCGAAAGTGGTAACCGAAGATATCGCCGGAGAAGGAAAAGCCTATAAAACCTCCGAAGTAGGAGAGTGGGTAGCTTCTTATATCAGTAAAAAATAAAGACTTGCTTAGAGGCGCACGATTTGTGCGTCTCTGCTTTACTTTGTCATCCGCAATAATTCCTCGATAATCGCCTGATCATACCCTAATTCCTGTGCTTTCAGAAAATCCTTTTGGGCGGCTTCTTTTTCATATTGCGCCAGATTGACTTTCCCTCTTAATACATAAAGCGAAGCTGTTGGTCCGGATTCTGAAATTACCTTATTGATATCTGCTTTGGCGCGGGCATTCTTT
>DAIPZX010000114.1:0-6933 GCA_036781995.1 Massilibacteroides sp.
CTAAGTGGTGTATAAGTAATTGAATATCAAAGTCAATAATCGCTGAATAGTTACTGATTTTCGATGCGGTAATCAGCTCTTTTTTAGCCTTATTTATTGGAAAGAAATCATCTTGCTGATATATTTTCCTACGATATCGAATTCAAGATTAACAACCGATCCTTTTTCAAGTTGACCAAAGTTGGTAAAATCATGTGTGTAAGGAATAATCGCTACTTCAAAGCCATTGTCTTTTGAGTTACAAACGGTCAGGCTTACACCATTTACGCAAACCGATCCCTTTTCGACAGTCATATAGCCTTGCCTTGCCATTTCTTTATCAAAAGCATACTCGAACGTGTAATACCAGCTGCCATCCGCTTCGCGTACATTCATACATGTAGCTGTCTGATCAACATGTCCCTGTACGATATGCCCGTCCAGACGCCCATTCATGATCATGCTGCGCTCCAGATTTACTTTATCTCCTGTTTTGAGCAGACCTAAATTTGAACGTTCCAGTGTTTCCTTAATCGCTGTAACCGTATAAGTTCTTTCTGTTTTCTTTACTACAGTCAGACATACCCCGTTGTGTGCGATACTTTGATCTATTTTCAGTTCATTTACAAATGAACACTCCATGGTTATATGCAGATTTCCTTTATCCGATTCTAAGGCAACTACTTTTGCCGCTTCTTCTACGATTCCTGAAAACATAGTTATTTATAGTTTAAATTATTCATTCAAAGACTTATTTCAGTAGCTTATTCGTCTTAGTGTCCGGAAATACAATTGCCGGTTTAAATTGTTTCGCTTCTTCAAAATCCATCATCGCGTAAGCCATAATTATAATCACATCTCCCGGCTGTACTTTGCGGGCGGCAGCTCCATTTAAACAGACAACTCCGGAACCTCGCTCTCCTTTGATTACATACGTCTCAAATCGTTCGCCGTTATTATTGTCTACAATAGCCACCTTTTCATTGGCAATCAAATTGGCGGCATCCATTAAATCTTCATCTATGGTAATGCTGCCGATATAATTCAGATTAGCCTCTGTTACGGTTACCCGGTGTATTTTTGATTTTACAATTTCTACAAACATTGTTCTGTTGTGTGTATTGTGTTAGAATATAGGGTAGTGAATATTATCAATAAGCCTCACCTGTCCGCAATAAACAGTTATACAACCTACCGGATCAGTAGAATCCGACCAGTTGACAATCGGTTCGAGAGTCTTGCCGTCAACTATTTCGTAATATTCCACTTTCATTTCAGCCTCTTTATTAATCGCATCAATAACAAAATCGATCGTTTCCTGAACGCTTCTGTTTGCCGCAAAGTTAATGCTTTCTTTTAACACACAGGCTATATGAGGTGCTTTTTGGCGTTGTTCAGGGGTTAGCCTTGTATTTCTGCTACTGAGAGCAAGCCCATCCTTTTCCCGCAAGATAGGGCAGGAAATTATTTCGACCGGTTGATTCAGTATCCGTGCCATCTCCCGGATAACGGCAATTTGCTGGAAGTCTTTCTCTCCAAAATAAGCTTTTTCAGGTGCTACGATATCGAAAAGTTTGCTTACAATTTGCCCTACTCCATTAAAATGTCCCGGTCTGTATTTGCCTTCCATCACTTCAGCTACACGACCAAAGTTAAAGATGCGCGTATCTGCTTCCGGATACATTTCCTTTTCATCCGGTGCAAACACACACGTACATCCTGCGGCTTCAAGCAAAGCATAATCCTGTTCCGGCATGCGCGGATACGTCTCCAGATCCTTCTTGTCGTTGAATTGTGTAGGATTGACAAAGATACTGACTACACAGATGTCATTGTCTTCTACGCACTTGCGAACTAAACTAATGTGCCCTGCATGAAGAGCGCCCATGGTGGGGACGAAGCCTATAGTCTTATTTTTCTCCCGCTCTTTATTTAGATATTGTCTTAATTCTCTAATATTATCTGCTATTTTCATTCGGTTCAAGCTTTAGACGCTGCAAAGCAAGTAAATAATTGCCGTAAATGAAAGAAATTTATTATCTTTGTACCAGTTTTATCAAACTAGTTTAAAAGAATGGATGCAAAAAAAATCTTGTTTATAGCTCAAGAAATTACCCCTTACTTACCTGAATCAGAGATCGCGACTATTTGTAGAAACCTGCCGCAAGGCATTCAGGAGCGCGGAAGAGAAATAAGAACCTTTATGCCTAAGTTTGGAAATATCAATGAGCGCAGGAATCAACTACATGAGGTAATTCGCTTGTCGGGTATGAACTTGATTATTGACGATACAGACCACCCTTTGATCATAAAAGTAGCTTCTATTCAATCTGCAAGAATGCAGGTTTATTTTATAGATAATGAAGATTTTTTTCAACGAAAAGGAACGACTTCTGATGATGACGGTAATGAATATGAAGATAATGACGACCGTTCTATCTTTTATGTCAGAGGCGTTTTGGAAACAATAAAGAAGCTTCGCTGGATTCCGGATGTGATTCATTGTCACGGATGGATGTCTGCGTTGACAGCTTTATACATAAAAAGAATGTATGTGGACGATCCATGCCTGAAGAATGCAAAAATTGTTTATTCAGTTTATGGTGATGACTTTAAAACTATATTTCCGGCCAACTTTGCTGCTAAACTAAAAATGGATGGCGCCAAAGACGCAGATGTAAAAGGCTTGAAGAATGAAGCCGATTTTGTTTCACTCTCCAAGCTGGCAATTGATTTCAGCGATGGTGTTATACAGGGCAGTGAAAATATAAATCCTGAAATTGCCGAATATATCGCTTCAAAGCCGGATACTCTTTTCCTACCGTATAAACCGGAAGACGTTTATATGGATGAATTTAATGAATTCTATGATTTAGTAATGACTACTAAAAAGAAATAAAACAATGAAGTTTCAATCTTTTATATTAGGTTTGATATTGATAGTTGGTGTGTTGTCCGGCTGTGATGATGATTTGAAATATGTTGGAGGAACTATTCAACCTGATGGCGATAGGATTAATGTGACTGTTGATTCTTTTATGATGACAGCTTCAACAATTAAGGTTGACTCAATCTATGCAAAAACTTCTACCGGCTATTTGGGGCAGTTCTTTGATCCGCAATATGGAGATTATAAAGCAGATTATATCTGTCAGTTTTACAGTAAAGAGGGCTTTACCTTTGCGAATGAACCCATTGACGGAGTTATTGATTCCGTTAAATTTACAATAGCCTTTAATTCATATCTGGGAGATTCTTTGTCTCCGATGAAAGCCGAAATTTATCCGGTTATTAAGGCTTTAGAACGCAATTATTATACGAATATAAATCCTGAAGACTACGCTGATATGCAAAATTCTTTAGGAGGACAATATTATACGATTTATAATACGGAAACTTCTAAAAGGCTGACTCTCGTTGAAATGTTTTTAGACAAAGAACTTGGACAACGTATTTATGACGAGACAATCAATAATCCATCTTCTTTTGCCAATCAGGAAGCATTTAATCGCTTCTTTCCCGGTCTTTATGTGACCAATACTTATGGAATGGGAGCAGTGTTGGAGATAGCAGGATCCCAAATGTCTGTTCATTACAGACATGAAGCGACAACGAAAGATGTAAACGGCAAAGACTCGGCCTATATAGCAAATGCCAGAGAGGTATTTATGGTTACCAATGAAGTTATTCAAATGAATCGTATGAATAGTTATGGAGTAGATGAATTGCTGCAACCGAATGATAACTATACCTATCTGAAGACTCCGGCAGGTGTTTATACCCGGATTGTTATTCCTGCAAAAGAAATACTGGATCGGATAGATGATCGGATTATTAATAATTTGCCATTGTCTTTCCGGCCATTGCCTAATTCGGATTGGAAGTTTGCTTCCAAACCATCAACTTATTTATTGTTGTTGCCGGAAGATTCATTAAAGACCTTTTTTGAAAAGAATAAAGTAAATGATAATATTACTTCATATCTGTCATCTTATGCTTATTCGGAGGCTGATAGAATTAGTATGTATAATTTTAGCAACGTTGCCAGATTGTTGAAAGAGCATAAAGAGAAAGCTCCGGAACAGAACTTGAATTTACTGCTTGTGCCGGTTAATGCGAGTGTTGACCCATACAGTGGCAGGGTGTCTTCGGTGAGTAATTATCAAGCGCCAATGGGGGTGACGTTAAGAAAAGATCCGGATGTGATGGGTGTAAAAGTGACAACAAGTAAATATGATAAATAATTCATATATAATGATACAAAAGAGAAAGGGCTGTAATCCGGGTTTGGATTGCAGCCTTTTCTGTTCTTATTTGAATCTGTTTGGTCTTATCCGCATCTGGAAGCTCCGCAGTTTGTGCAAATCAAGCAACCTTCCTGGTAAGTAAGCGTTTCCATATCGCAATTCGGGCATTTTTGTCCCTTGAGTTCCGTGCCATTAGGCAGATACTTTTTCAGGGCGCGTTCTACTCCGTTTTTCCAGGTGTTGATGGATTCACTGTCAAGTTCCATGCCTTGCACTAATTTGATTACCTGATCAATGGGCATTCCATAACGAAGCACGCCGGAAATTAGTTTTGCATAATTCCAATATTCCGGATCAAATTTTCCATCCAATCCTTCTATTGTCATTTTGTATCCGCGTTTATTGGTGAACTGGAAATCGTAATGCTTCTTCCCATCTTCATCATAACTCTTAATGATTTTTCCTTTCAGCACGTTCTTCGGGAGCATGATTCCTTCTTCATCGTCTGCCAATCCGGTGAAAATCTCATAAGGACGACCATTCACTAAACCAACAAATGCAATCCATTTTTCACGGTTATTCTGGAATTTCACAACATCGGCTTCCAGGTCTTTCGGACGTTTAGCTACAATGACAGGCGGTTCCATACAATTGCAGTCATCCTTTTTCTTCTTTTCGTTGCCGGTAGAAATCAAAACGCCGGAACGAGAACCGTCACGATATACAGTACATCCTTTGCATCCGCATTTCCAAGCTTCGATGTATAATGTATTGACCAGATCTTCTGATACATCAGCCGGAAGATTGATCGTTACGCTGATGGAGTGATCTACCCATTTCTGAATGCGTCCCTGCATTCTTACTTTTTGCAGCCAGTCGACGTCGTTGGATGTTGCTTTGTAATAAGGTGATTTCTCAACTAATTCATCCACTTCATCTTGGGTGTAATGCTTTGTTAAATCATATCCGTTGGCCTGCATCCAGGTCATGAACTTATGATGGTATACAATATATTCTTCGAAAGCATCACCGGTTTCATCTACAAAATCAACCCTTGCGTCCGTGTCGTTAGGATTAACTTTTCTGCGTCTTTTATAGACGGGCAGGAATACGGGCTCAATGCCGGATGTTGTTTGTGTCATCAAACTGGTTGTTCCCGTAGGAGCAATGGTCAGACAGGCAATATTACGACGACCGTATTTGACCATATCTTTATATAGCTGCGGGTCTGCTTCGCGCAAGCGGTTGATGAACGGGTTTTTCTCTTCGCGTTTAGCATCGAAGATTTCGAATGCGCCGCGTTCTTTTGCCATCTTTACAGATGAACGATAAGCGGATAATGCCAATTCGCGCTGGATTTTTTCTGCAAAATCCGTCGCTTCTTCCGTTCCGTAGCGTAAGTTCAATGCTGCGAGCATGTCTCCTTCTGCTGTAATACCAACCCCGGTGCGGCGTCCTTGCAATGTTTTTGTTTGTATTTTCTCCCAAAGATGGCGTTCGGAGTAGCGTACCTCCATTGATTCGGGGTCTGCATCAATTTTTTCAAGGATTTTTTCAATCTTTTCGGATTCAAGATCAATAATATCGTCCATAATACGCTGAGCCAGCTCAACATGTTTTTTGAACAACTCAAAGTCAAAAGACGCCTGAGGGGTAAACGGATTATTAACATATGAATAGAGGTTGATTGCTAATAAACGACAACTGTCATACGGACACAATGGAATTTCACCACAAGGGTTTGTCGATACCGTGCGGAAGCCTAAGTCTGCGTAACAGTCGGGAACAGATTCTTTGATTATCGTATCCCAGAATAATACGCCCGGCTCTGCCGATTTCCAAGCATTGTGAATGATCTTTTCCCACAGGTCTGCTGCCTTTATATTTTTTTTAAAACCGGGATTGTTTGAGTCAACCGGATATTGTTGTTGATATTCTGTTCCGTTAACAACCGCTTGCATAAAATCATCATCAATCTTAACCGAAACGTTGGCTCCGGTCACTTTTCCTTCCACCATTTTGGCGTCGATAAACGATTCCGAATCCGGATGCTTAATGGATACGCTCAGCATCAATGCGCCTCTGCGGCCATCCTGGGCAACTTCGCGTGTGGAATTGGAATAGCGCTCCATAAAAGGAACTAATCCGGTAGAAGTAAGTGCTGAGTTTTTTACAGGAGAACCTTTGGGGCGGATATGGGAGAGGTCGTGACCGACTCCGCCTCTTCGTTTCATTAACTGTACCTGCTCTTCATCAATACGGATGATTGCGCCATATGAGTCTGCTTGTCCATCCAATCCGATAACAAAACAGTTGGATAAAGAAGCAACCTGAAAGTTGTTTCCTATACCTGTCATGGGGCTTCCTTGTGGTACAATGTACTTGAAGCGGTCGAACAACCCGAAAAGTTCTTTTTCCGATAATGCATTCGGATGTTTCTTTTCAATACGGGCAATTTCGGTTGCCAGACGATGATGCATATCAACAGGCGACTTTTCGTATATATTACCGAAAGCGTCTTTTAATGCATATTTGTTTACCCAAACTTTTGCGGCTAATTCATCGCCTCCAAAGTAGGCTAAAGAAGCTTCGAAAGCTTCGTCAAATGTGTAAGTTTTGCGGTTCACTGTTATAGCTTTTTTATTACTTGCAAGTTTAGTGATTGTTTGCTTATTGGCAAAATAATTCAATAATAAAAAAATATAAA
>DAIPZX010000115.1:0-6880 GCA_036781995.1 Massilibacteroides sp.
AACTGGATTGCTTCGCGGCGCTCGCTATGACGCCGCGGTTTGATGACGCCATGACGCCATGACACAGGGCAAACGTACGACACCGAATGGGTTCGGTAAATGGTAAATTAAGAATAGTTTTGGCTGAATAGTTACCACTGTTATCGTTTTCCAAAAACATAGTTATCTTTTTTCAAAAACCCATGAAATTGCCATTTTTTCGGTAATCGAAAAAAAAACGTACACCCCGTAAAAGACCGTTTAAATCGGTTTTAGAGCACGCTGCCTCAAAATAGATACATGTATCCAATGGTGTGTTAAAACGCTTGTAATTCGACTTTATTTAATCCGTTTTCGTTTTAATACGGAATAAATCAATTCCCTGTCAATATGATATTTTGTATTTGCTCCACAGCCGACTGCAATTATAAACACCGTGGCGCAAACCTATACACAATATATATACCCAACGTGTTGTGTTGGGCTGGTGTATGGCAGGCTTTCGGCCTTTAAGAAATAAAACAAATTTTTAAATGCGTTTGCCCTGAATTTTGAGCGGGATAAAACAACGGAAATACCGGGAAATTCATATTTTTGTATCGTGGAAGGTTGAATTATTTGCAAATTGTCAGAATATCAATGAGTTATGGGGATAATAGACGAGCATGAGCACCAGCAATGTTTCTACTTCGACAGTCCGGAGAAACCAACTGTCGAACTGGTCAGAATTGCCAACGGGAGTAAGGGCGATTTGAACATTCGTCACAACGAGGTGGTCTTTTTCATGGAAGGACGGCTGCGTTTTATTTTCAACGATTTGCCGGATTATGAAGGAATGAAAGGTCAGATGCTTTTCCTGCCTGCCGGAGGACATTACTCTTTTCAGGCATTGGTTTCGACAACAGTGATCGTGTTCAGGATAGATGAGCCGATACGGTTTTGCTATAATTTTTCAGTGGAAAAGTTATATAAATCCGGAGAGGATGATACGCACAAACCCCATGCCTGTTGTTTTGGTGCCCTGGAAATCAATACGCGGATATGGCATTTTTTGGACGGAATTAGCGACTGCCTGAATGACGGGGTCAGGTGTAGAAGTTTTTTTGACCTGAAAATAAAGGAATTTTTCCTGTTGTTAAGAATGTATTATTCTAAAGAGGATATATATGATTTTCTATACCTTATACTAAGTGGTGATACGGCTTTTTCGGAGTATGTGCGTCTTCGCTGGCATCGCTTCCGCAATGTGGAGGAATTTGCGGATTCCATGCACATGACGACTCGTCAGTTTTCAACGAAATTCAAAACCATTTTTGGTCAGACGGCTTATAACTGGATGAAAGAGAGGCGAACAAAAATCGTTTACGAGGAATTAATAACTACATCAAAACCTGTGAAGCAGGTCGCCTTTGAGAACGGATTTGGAACCGTATCGCAATTCACGAAGTTTTGTAAAAAAGAGCTTGGGAAGACGCCGACAGACATTCGGTCGGGGAAAATATCCTGAAAATGGTAGGAATTACCAATAAATTCACTGTTTTTGACAACTTTTCAACCGAATATATTATCTATTTTTGTGAACGAATTATCCCTGTAGAGGGATTATAATTCTGATACTTAGGATGTGTGAAAAACAAGTTTGGCAAGGTTGTAACCCGTCCGTTGTGCAGGATTTGCAATCCTGCATTTTCTTATTGTATGGAATTAGTATAGAAAACTTTGATTAAATCTGATGGTATTACACACATAGACATTCCCAAGATCTGATTTGTCAAAACATGAAATTAATAATATAATTGAAAGTTAAAAATAGAAATATGAATGTAAGGCAACTGTGGATATTAGGGATGATGGTGCTCTTTTTAGCGGCAGGAACGGTTTGCGTTTCCGCCCAGCAGATTTCGCTGAAAAGCAACGCGGCATACCTGGCAACGGCAACCCCTAATATTGCTGTGGAGATCGGTTTATCACCGCGCGTGACGTTGGAAGTGGGCGGGGGATACAACCCTTTTGGCTCATCCGACAAGTCGTTTAAACATTTCCTTGTCCAACCGTCGTTGCGTTGGTGGATGTGGCGCAGTTTTGCCGGTACGTTCGTTGGGGTACATGCGCACGGAGGCACATACGACGTGGGCGGCTTCGGGCCTTTGACCTCATTAAAAGAGAATAACTACGATGGCTGGCTCGTGGGTGCGGGCGTCAGCATCGGTCGCCACTGGCTCTTGACAGATCGTTGGGGGGTGGAAGCCGAAATCGGGTTCGGCTACGTGAGGATGCAATACGATAAGGAACCTTACGGAGAGGTTGAAGAGCCGGAATGGAAAAAATTCAAGAATAACTATTTTGGTCCGACGCGCCTTAATTTTTCGCTGGTGTACTATTTATAACAAAGCAATATGAAGAAGTTACTACTTATATTAATGCTGCCGGTGGTGTTGCCCTTATGGACCGCTGCCCAAAAAGCCGCTCCATACAAGGGAGAGGTTTCTGTTGAAATCGCTGCCGGTGAAAAGTTCG
Organism: Massilibacteroides sp.; assembly: GCA_036781995.1. Lineage (GTDB taxonomy): Bacteria > Bacteroidota > Bacteroidia > Bacteroidales > Tannerellaceae > Massilibacteroides. The sequence continues at coordinate 2,497 of DAIPZX010000115.1, forward strand.
GTGCAGAGGTTCGGTTCCGGGCGAATATTGACTTTAGCCGCCTAAAACTTCCATCGCAAACGATGCTTACCTTAACGCCCGTTGTCCGCTCCGGCTCGCACGAAGTGAAATATCCGCCGGTGATTATTATGACCCCACAACGTGAGCGGGTCAATAACCGGGATGAGCGTTCGGGCATCCAGGTATGGGAAACCCAACCCTCGGAGGTGATCGTGCTGAAAAAGAAAACGCCCCGGTGGACCGAGGTGTCTTTCACCGTTCCCTATGAAGATTGGTTGAGTCAGGCGGAATTAGTGCTGGTCGAAACGGCTTCGAAAGGCGATAATACGCTCCGGGAATATGCTCCGGGAGTGTTTTCGCATATATATACCAAAAAAAATAATGTAGTGACCACCGGCTATACCGCTGCACGGGTGCAAAGAGCTCCGGTTACCACCGGAAACAGTAATGTCACGCCGGCAACTACCTCTATGAGTACCCATGTCACGCCGGCCACTACCTCCAGAAGTAGTAACGTTACGCCGGCTACTACCTATAGAAACAGCAATATCACGCCGACTGCTACCGCCTACCGTCCGCAGTTCAGGGTTTCCGACCGAACAGTGGCTGCAGGGCAGACGCATAAGGAATCTTATCGGATTACATTCGGGCAGAAAAATACGTTGATTAACCGTACCATCGGAGATAACGCGGTTGTTCTCGCCCAATCTGATCAAAAAATACGGGAGATACTGACAACCCCGGGTATGGAGATAACGGCTATTACTATGACCGGGTACGCTTCTCCGGAGGGAGAAATGGACGATAACGGGACGCTTGCTGCCGACCGTGTACAGACGTTAGTTAACTACCTGTCCAACGTACACAACCTACGCTCTCCGGCTGTAAAGGTTCAGACATCGGGCGATGGCGAAGACTGGAGCGGCTTGCGTAAGCTGGTAGAAAACTCAACGCTGGACAACCGTTACCGGATTTTGGACGTATTGGATAATTATACCAACATCAACGAGCGTAAAAACGCGATGAAGGAATTGGACGGAGGCGCTTCTTACGCCGTGCTGTTAAACTATTTTTCGGCGTTAAGGCGTGTGGAATACACCATTGAATACAGTACGAATTCATCCTCATCGCAGTCCGGATTCAAACATGCGGTAGAGCAGTTGGAAGCAGGAGCATACGAAGAATCAATCCGGTATTTCGGACAGCAGACCGGGGCTGAGGCTTGGAACAATCTGGGTATTGCCTATTGGCATACCGGCGACTATGGACGTTCGCTCGACTATTTTAACAGAGCCGCAGACGCAGGATCGGCGGAAGCGCAGGAAAACATCAGACAGTTTACGCGCTGGAAAGAAAACTAAGATAGATAAATACGAGAACAAAGTGGCGAAGCAATCCCTTGGGATTGCTTCTGTTCAATATAGGAGACCCATGGAAGCACGCATGTTATTGCGAGACGAAGCCATTAAAGAAAATTTTTGTAAAGCAAAACCTGCCGGACGACTGATCCCAATGCTCATTAATGTAAATCAAACAGAACAACTTGCTGACTTATTGTCGATTGTAAGTTTTAAGAAGTGTTTTTATTTGAAGAAAATATAAAGAAATTCTTATAATTGGGGTAATCAGGACGGTGCTTCATTATAATAATATATGTACTGTCCTCGATGCTCGTTCCGGTCAGAAGAAGATAAGTTGGTCAGGTCAGGGGCGGGAACTCCCTCATGTAATAAGGCGGAAGTCTTTTCCATTCGAATCTCATCCCAAAGACCTGCTCTAAGGAAGTGGTTGTGAAGCATGCTCCCTCCTTCAACCAGCAGAGAAATCAGTTTGTGTTTATATAATTGCTGTAATACTTGCGGCAGTACCTCTTTTTCAAAATCAATAGTGATATATTCTACATTCTTACGGCTTTCAGCGCTTTTAGCTGTAAAAACAAGCGTAGGAACGGTGCCGTCCAGTAATTTGTAGTCGGATGGAATAACCAAAGCCTTGTCAAGAACCACCCGGACAGGAGATTCTCCCACCCAATGGCGAACGGTTAAAGATGGATTGTCCAAAATAGCTGTACGCGTACCAACCAGTATGGCGCCCACCTCTGCACGCAATTTGTGTACTAACCGCAAAGAATCCGGCGGCGACAAAACGACAGCCGGGGTAGAAGCGTCTGTACGTATTTTATCAATAAAGCCATCAGAACTTTGTGCCCATTTCAGGATAACATAGGGGCGTTTTCGCATATGGGCCGTTATGAAAGTGCGGTTCAGTTCGCGTAATTCGTCTTCCAACATACCGGTAATAACCTCAACTCCGGCATTTTTCAACATCTCCACGCCTCTTCCGGATACTTCCGGATAAGGATCAAGCGAACCGATCACTACGCGTGGAATCTGCTTTTGTATAATCAATTCAGCACAAGGCGGCGTCTTCCCATAATGCGAACAGGGCTCCAGAGTTACATACAAGGTCGAGTCAGCCAGCAGTGATTCATCTCTGACCGAACGAACGGCGTTGACTTCCGCATGCGCCTTGCCGTATTCACAGTGAAAACCTTCTCCGATTATCCGGTCGTTATGTACAATCACTGCGCCAACCATTGGATTGGATTTAACGGCTCCACGTCCGTTTAACGCCAGTTCCATGGCGCGCCTCATATATTTTTCATCTACTATCATCCCGATTCATGTTTGGTTTTTAATTACTTTTGCCTATTGATAAAGAAAAAAGCCAAATGAACATCACCATTGCTTATATAAAACAAGCATTAGCCCATCACTTTCAGCCGGAGGAAATCAAAAGTTTAACACACCTTATCCTGAAAGAGATATGCCATCTTGAACCTCATCAGATCCTCCTTCACAAAGATAAGGATTTATCGGAAGCAACACGGAAACACATCCGGGAGATCGCAGACAGGTTGTCTACGCATGAACCGATTCAATATATACTGGGGACAACTTCTTTTTATAACTATACCTTTAAGGTCACGCCGGCAGTGCTGATACCCCGTCCCGAAACCGAAGAACTTGTTGATTTAATCGTCCGCCGGGAACAGGCGGAAGGGCTGCGCCTATTAGATGTAGGCACAGGAAGCGGATGTATCGCTGTTTCATTAGCTAAGCAACTCAAACATCCGGTTGTCTCCGCCCTGGATGTTTCTACGGAAGCACTTGAAATAGCCAAAAGCAATGCGGAAAACAATCAGGCAGCAATTCGTTTCATACAGCAAGACATACTGAATTGTCGGGATTTAGTAATCGAAAAACAAGATGTTATTGTAAGTAACCCGCCTTATGTCAGGATTCAGGAGCGGGATGCCATGCAACGGAATGTATTAGCCTATGAACCACATCTCGCATTGTTTGTATCCAACGATGATCCGTTACTTTTCTATCGGGCTATTGCTCTGTTCGGTCTGCGGAATCTAAAAGACGGAGGCAGGCTTTACTTCGAGATTAATTCCACTTTAGGCAAGGAAACAAAAGAATTGATTTCGGGAATGGGATACCGCGACTGTACACTAATTCAGGATCTCTCTCAAAAGGATCGTATAATCACAGCTACACGATGACGGCAACTACTGAAACAACTATTTTACAAAGAATGGCGTCTCTTTGTTCCGTAAAAGAATATTGCATACGGGATATCCGTCAAAAGATTAAGGCAACAGATTTATCAGACGAAGCGTGTGAAAGAATTATCCATCGCCTTTGTGCCGAAAAGTTCATTGATGAAGAGCGTTATACACGTGCCTTTGTCAAAGACAAACTACGGTTTGGCAAATGGGGGCGGATCAAAATAAAATATGAACTCCGCAATAAAGAGATCCCCTCTTTACTCATCGAAAACACGCTAAGTGAAATAGATGAGACAGCTTACAGAGCTATGCTTAAAGACGTATTAATTCAGAAGAAAAAAAACACCAAGGGAAAGACAGAGCAAGATATATTCGTAAAACTATACCGTTTTGCTGCCGGAAGAGGCTTTGAAAACCCATTTATCTCAGCTTGCCTGAAAGAAATTCTCAATACAGAAGCAGATGAAACGAATTTTGAATGACTTACTATCGCTGTTTTTTCCGGATACTTGTGTAAACTGTAAGACTCCGTTAATCGCAGGGGAAGAAAAAATATGTATTGCCTGTCTGAATAAACTGCCTTATACTCGTTTTAATGCAAAGCTCAATCCAACCAACCGGATTTTTGCAGGAAGAAGCGAAATCAGTTCTGCGAATGCATTTCTTTATTATGGTAAAGGAGGAATCACTCAGAAACTTATTTTTTCACTTAAATACTATAACAATAGAAAGTTAGGATTTATTTTAGGGCGTATGGCGGCATTGCAACTTATCCGGAACATAGATTTTAAGCAGCCGGACATTTTT
>DAIPZX010000116.1:0-6759 GCA_036781995.1 Massilibacteroides sp.
TAAATGAGTACACTCATTTAGAAAAAAGAGTATAGGGCAGGTTTGAGAGACCGTGGCAAACGTGTGTGTTACCTGTCTCTGTTTTAACACTCAGTTGCCTGTTTTTTTTACATTTAATAACAAATAGGGTAAATGATAATTTTAACAACTTGCTGTCGTAGGAGGTCAAACGCAGGGAAAATATATTTAAAATTCATGACATATTCAGTGGATCGTCAACTCGGTTTAATTATAATTAATCAACTATTCCTTTATTCACTAATAATTCTTACTTTTGTTTTTGGTGCTATTTGCGTTAACCTGAGAGCAATTTTATATTAATTATACTATGAGGACAAATAGAAGAGATTTTCTTAAAACGCTGGGGGGACTTGCTGCCTTTACCATCGTGCCGAGGCATGTGATGGGTAATGGTTTCATCGCTCCGAGTGATCAACTGACCAAAGGGATCATTGGTACCGGTGGAATGGGACGTGGGCATGTGAATTATGCCGGAACGCGTTTGGTTGCTGTTTGCGATGTGGATAAAAAACATCTGGAACTTGGCAAAGCGCTTGTTAGTGACAAGATCGCGGCTTATCATGATTTTCGTGATTTGATTCTGGATAAAAATGTGGATATCGTTCACATTGCCACTCCGCCTCACTGGCATGGGCTTATGTCGGTTGAAGCAGCTAAAGCCGGAAAAGATATCTGGTGTGAAAAACCGATGACACGTACAATCGGTGAAGGAAAACGGGTGATGGAAGCGGTTAAACAATACGGACGTATGTTCCGTTTGAACACTTGGTTCCGTTTTAGTGATCCGTTCTATGGGCTGGGCACTCCTGTTAAACCTTTGAAGAAATTAGTACAGAGTGGTATGTTGGGTTGGCCGTTGAAGGTTACGATCAGCAAACATACCGGATTTGATTGGAAATTTTATTGGGTAGGTCGTGAAGACCTGGAACCACAGTCTGTTCCTGAGGAATTGGATTATGATATGTGGTTAGGTCCGGCTCCTTATAAACCATATAACGCGCATCGCGTACATTCTACTTTCCGTGGTTATTGGGATTATGATGGTGGTGGTCTTGGTGATATGGGGCAGCATTATATTGACCCCGTTCAATATTTCTTAGGTAAAGATCATACAAGTCCTGTGAAAATAGAAGTAGACGCTCCACAGCAACATCCTGATGCTGTAGGTACGTGGCGCTCTATTACTTATACGTATGAAGACGGTTGTCAGATCGTACTTTGGGGTGGGGATTATGGTGATCCGAATACGCCTTATATTTCCGGACCGAATGGTAATGTGTATAAAAACTTCGTTTGTGATATTCCGGATTGGGAAAAAAAACTGGCGGATTATCCGGAGCCCGAACCTCAGGTGACTGATTTTATTGATTGTGTGAAAACACGTCAGCCATTTGCTCTAAACGAACAAAACGGATTCCGTTCGGCTACGATAGTGAATTTGGGTGCTGTTGCTTTACGGTTGAACCGGACATTGCATTTTGATCCTGTGAAACTGGAGTTTGTGAATGATGAGGCGGCCAATCGTTTATTGGATCAACCAATGCGCGCACCGTGGAATATTTAACCTTTAAAAAGACGAACGGAATGAGAAAAATATATTTATCTCTGTCAGCAACCTTGCTTTGTGGTACGATGCTTATGGCGCAAGCTCCGGCAAACCGTACGACACAAACTGTTATTGCTGATGCAGTAGCGCAAATGCCTGCTGAGACACAACAGGAATATGATAAACTGATTGCCGAATTAGTATCGACCGGCGAGACCGGAGTGCAATCACTTATAGATATGATCCAAGCGCCGGGTAAAGGAAGTAATGCGCAGGTGGAATATGCTTTGAGCGGACTGTCGCACTATGTGATGGCTAAGGGGCAGGAAAGTGCTCGCCTGGTTACTGCAAAAGCATATATCAAAGCACTACAACGGGTTGAAGAGCGTGAAACAAAAGCATTTATTATCCGCCAATTGCAGTTAATCGGAAAAGATGAAGCGGTAGAAGCCCTGGTTCCTTTCCTGAATACAGAAGCGTTGAGCGGACCTGCTGCCCGTGCTTTAGCCAAAATTAATACGCCTGACGCTGCGGCTGCTTTGAAAACTGCATTAATGCGCCGTATGGGTACACCCGCAACACAGCGTGATATTGTGATGGCAATCGGTGAAGCACAAATGACGGGGGCGGTAGATCTGATCAGACCTTTCCTGGCTGCTCCTGATGAAAACCTCAGACGTGCGGCATTTTATGCGATAAGCCGTACCGGCACAGTTGCTTCCCTCAATGAACTGGGAGCTGCGGCAAAAGCGGTTGGCTTCCGGATGGAGAAAACCGGAGCAAACGAGGCGTATATCCAATTACTCAAGCGTGTGGCACTTACTGATGCTAAAACAGCCGAAAAAGCGGCTGCTATCTTGCTGAAAGATGCGACTAAAGCGGAAGCTACGCATACGCGTATCGCTGCTTTAGAAATACTACTGTCTGTCAAGAAGGAAGATGCTACCAAATTAGTTCTGACTGCTTTGAAAGATCCTTGCAAAGAGTATCGTAATGCAGCTCTTGATTTTGCTTCTGATTTTGCTATACAGAAGGATTATATAGAGATCATGAAGATCGTTCCGAAAGCAAAGCCTGAAATTAAGGTGGATGTATTGAATTGGATCGGTCGGGAAAGTAAATGTCCTCAAAAGCATGAAACGATCAAAAATCTTGAAATTCGTTTTGACCAGCCTGCCCGTCAGCTTATTCTGAATCAATTGGCTGATAAAGATTTTGCGGTTAAACAAGCTGCTGCATGGGCATTGGTTAAAATCGGAGACGAAAATGTGATGCCTGCTTTGGCAAACTTGTTGAAAGATAATGACAAGCAAGTTGTTTTGCTTGGTCAGGATGCTTTGATTGCTTTTAAGGGAAATGTTGCGCCGGTTGTTGCTTCGGTTATCGCTTCTGCGGGTGATGACGGTAAAATAGCCGGAGTTGAGATTCTTGCATTGCGTAAAGCTACTGCTAATATGAATACGGTGATGGAGCAAACAAAATCAGCTTCTCCGGAAGTGAAAACTGCTGCTTATATAGCTTTGAAAGACGTCGTGGCAGACAGAGATCGTGTTATGCTATGTGGTATGCTGGAATCTGCGGATGCTTCCGTGATTAATCCTTTGCAACAGGCTGTTATTGCTACATTGAAAGGTAAATCCTCTGCGGAACAGATGTCTATTGTCAATGCACGCATGACGCAAGCCGGTGAGAGCAAAAAACATCTTTATTATATTGTATTGGCTTCTATTGGCGAACCGGAAGGACTGGCTACCATTGTTCAGGGTTTCAAGAGCGGAAGAGGCGAAGCTAAAGATGCGGCTTTTGATGCGCTGCTTACCTGGAAAGGAAAAGAAGTTGGTGATGAACTATACGCTATCTGTCAGGACGCTTCTGCTTCCGCTTATTTTGACAGAGCTTTAAAAGCATATATTACATTAGTTTCTAATCCATTGATGACTGGTGAGAACCGTTTGATCGGTTTGACCAAAGCGATGGAGCTTGCTAAAACAGATGAACAAAAGAATAGCATCCTAAGACAGGTAGGACGTACGGGTACTTTCCTTGGCTTACTGTTTGCCGGCGAGTATTTAGATAATAAGCCTGTACAACAAATGGCTGCTACTGCTGTGATGAATATTGCGCTTAACAATAAAGAATATACAGGCGATAATGTGCGTGCCTTGTTGAATAAGGTTATTAATGTGCTCGACAATCCGGACGCAGGTTATCAGAAAGAAGCAATCCGTAAACATTTGGCTGAAATGCCGACAGGCGTTGGATTCGTTTCTTTGTTTAACGGTAAAGACCTGACCGGATGGAAAGGTTTGGTTGAGAATCCGATAGCACGTGCTAAGATGAAGCCTGCACAGCTTGAAAAAGCGCAGGAAAAGGCAGACGAACAAATGCGTAGGGATTGGAAAGTTGAAAACGGTCTCTTGCTGTTTGACGGAACGGGTTACGACAACTTGTGTACCGTAAAACAATATGGCGATTTTGAAATGTATGTAGACTGGATGCTCGATCCGGCGGGACCGGAAGCTGATGCCGGTATTTACTTGCGCGGAACGCCCCAAGTGCAAATGTGGGATACTGCACGCGTGAGAGTAGGTGCTCAGGTTGGATCAGGAGGGCTGTATAATAACCAGGTGCATCCAAGTAAACCGCTGAAAGTTGCCGATAATAAACTGGGAGAATGGAATACGATGTATATCAAAATGATGGGCGACCGCGTTACGGTTGTCCTCAACGGCGAATTAGTAACAGACGATGTAATCCTGGAAAACTTCTGGGATCGTAAATTGCCGATTTTCCCTGTTGAACAGATCGAATTGCAAGCACACGGCAGCAAGGTATATTACCGTAATATTTACGTAAAAGAACTCGAACGCCCCGAACCTTTCCAGCTTTCAGCAGAAGAAAAGAAAGAAGGCTACAAAGTTCTTTTTGACGGAACAAACATGCACGCATGGACAGGTAATACCGTAGACTATACCATGGATAATGGAGCCATATCCATGATCCCGAGCAGAAACTTCGGTGGAAACCTGTATACGAAAGACGAGTATGGAAACTTTATCTTCCGTTTTGAGTTCCAGCTGACTCCTGCAGCAAATAACGGTTTGGGTATACGCACACCTATGGAGGGCGATGCTGCTTATGAAGGAATGGAACTTCAGATATTGGACAGCGAGCATCCTGTATATAAAGACCTGGCTGTTTATCAATATCACGGTTCTGTGTATGGAATTATTCCTGCCGAACGTGGATACTTGAAGCCTGTCGGTGAATGGAACTATCAGGAGGTTGTTGCCAATGGCGATAATATCAAGATAACGTTGAACGGACATGTGATTCTGGACGGAAATATCCGTGACGCAGTCAAGAACGGAACACCCGACAAAAAGGAACATCCGGGACTTTTCAATAAGAAAGGACATATCGGCTTCCTTGGTCATGGTTCTCCGGTCAAGTTCCGCAACATACGAATTAAAGAGTTGAAGTAAAACAGCATATACTTGCTTTTTGTATAATAAAAGGAGTTACTTCTTATTGGAGGTAACTCCTTTTTTGAGCTCGTTCGGTCTGTTTTTCCTATTAACAGAATATTCTGTTAACTTTGTTCATATTAAATGGTTTTTGATGAACAAAGAATATATTGTCGCAGATTTATGTGAGGTTGTGCCCCGTTTGCCGGAGTTAAGTTTCAAACATCCGGTAAGTTGGACGATTGGAGTGGGAGAGCAGTGGGCTGTTGTTGGTCCCAATGGAGCAGGGAAAACGTTGATCGCTGATTTTTTGCAAGGAAAACATGCGTTTAAGAGTGGGCATGTTAAACTATCGGGAGAAAATGGGCATGAAGCTTCGATTAAAAGTATCGCCTTTAAAGATATTTATTCCTTGACGGATACACGCAATTCGTTTTATCAGCAAAGATGGCACTCTGCAGAAGCGGATGAAAGCGCGCTTGTCGCGGATCTGATAGGAGGAAAGGAAGCTCTATCTGAGAACACCCGCCGGTTGCTTACTTGTTTTGGTTTTGAAGAACAGTTGGACAAGCGGATTCGTTATCTTTCCAGCGGAGAGTTGCGTAAGTTGTTAGTTATACGCGCTTTGCTTACATTACCTGAGTTGTTGATTCTTGATAATCCCTTTATCGGACTTGATGCGGCCTCGCGGGTAATGTTGACAGAACTTTTGGAGGAGGTGGCAGCTTTGAAGCATACACAGGTGGTTTTGCTTCTGTCAGACCCAGAAGATATTCCTGATTTTATAACACATGTACTTCCGTTGAAAGACCGATTCTGTTTTCAGGTGATGACACATGATTCATTTCTGGCAGATAGCGAATTGCAGGAAGACTTATTCCCGAAAGTGAGAGCGCTTCCATCTTTTCCTGTACAAACGACCAAAGTCGCCAATCACGAAGTAACCCTCCGGATGGAACATGTTTCGATCCGTTACGGGAGTCGCACGATATTAAGTGAATTGAACTGGGAAGTAGGAAATGGCGAAAAATGGTCTTTGTCGGGCGTCAATGGCGCGGGTAAATCTACCTTGTTGAGTCTGGTTTGTGCCGATAATCCGCAGTCGTATGCCAATACATTTTATCTTTTCGACAAGAAACGAGGATCGGGAGAAAGCATCTGGGATATCAAACGCAGGATCGGTTATGTTTCGCCTGAAATGCATTTATATTATAATGAGAATGTGCCGGCTTTGCAAGTGATGGGTTCCGGATTTTTTGATTCTGTGGGGCTGTTCCGCAAGTGTACGGATGAGCAATCAAGGGTTGCATTACAATGGATGGAGGTATTCGGGATTAGTCATCTGAGCCAATGCCCGTTCCTGTCTCTCTCTTTCGGCGAACAACGCCTTGTCTTGCTGGCGCGCGCTTTTGTGAAGAACCCCGATCTGCTGGTGCTCGACGAACCGCTTCACGGATTGGATGCGTCATATAAACACCAAGTGGTGAGTATTATAGAGCAATATTGTTCTCAGCCCGGAAAAACGCTTATTTTTGTAACACATTATCCGGAAGAATTGCCGGCTTGTGTAGATAAACATTTCGTACTAAAGAAAAACCAATGAAAGAAAAGTGGAACTATATTGTATGGGCTTTGTTTTCCTTGTTTGTGATAGCTTTGTTTGCTTTTCTACAGCAAGAATACCGCTATCATTTCTATTTTATTGAACAAAATTTCATGTTCTTG
>DAIPZX010000117.1:0-6723 GCA_036781995.1 Massilibacteroides sp.
CTACCGGAGAACCGCTTTTTTTTATAAAACGCCCTAACGGATTAGAAGGTAAGCATGTGTATTATATCCGCAAGCCGGAACAAATAGCAGACTATTTTGCCGATCTTGGAATTGAGAAACCCCAATCGCTTCTTCTGGAAGCCGATGAACTTACCTATAACGATTATATAAGGTTGCAAGCCATATTCTCACCCGGAAAAACAGGAAATGCAACAGCCATGATGCGCGAGCTTCGCCGGATCAAGACGCCCTGGGAGATTGAACAGTTCAGAATCTCAGGGCAGATGCATACCCGGACTTATTCCGAAATACCTGAATGTTATCGTGCAGGCATGACTGATCTCGAATTTCAGTACGAAATAGAACGGCGGATGAGGAAGAACGGGTCTTTTGGTATTTTCCGGGCTTTTGGAGCCAATATGGATATTTTTATGGGCAGTATTCTTGCCGGAGAGAATGCCGAATCTCCTTCTCCGTTCGATTTTGCATTGGGTGGGGCAGGAGTGGATGCTTCTTGCCCGATTGGAGCCAATGGAACATTACTCAAAGACGGTATGGCAATCATGGTGGATATGGCGGGTAATTATACCGCATATATTACAGATATGACACGTGTATTCGCTGTAGGAAAGCTATCGGAGTTGGCTTATAAGGCGCATCAGGTGTCTTTAGCTATACAACATGAAGTGGAAAGCAAAGCAAAGCCCGGATTTTCTACAGCGGAAATCTTTAATCTGGCTGAAGGAATTGTCGAAAATGAAGGCTTATCCACCTATTTTATGGGAACCAAACAACAAGCGAAATTTGTAGGACACGGAATAGGGCTTCAAATTAATGAATTGCCGGTGTTTACACCTCGTTCGAAAGATGCTTTGGAAGAAGGGATGGTTTTTGCTCTTGAGCCTAAATTTGTTATTCCGGATGTAGGGGCTGTTGGTATTGAAAATAGTTATTTAGTGACTGCTACGGGCATTGAAAAACTCACGAATGCTGCGGAAAATATTATTAATTTGTAAAACATAAAGATAATCAAGCAATGAAAAGAACTTTTGCCTTAGGACTGGTTCTCTTATTTGTATTGCTGCCTGTAAACGCGGCTAACAAAGGAGAAGTAAAGCCTGTAAAGAATCTGATCGTGATGATCCCTGATGGTGCTTCTTTGGCTACGATGTCAACGGCACGCTGGTTGCAATGGTATTCCAATCCGGATAAACCGAAATTGAATATCGATCCGTATTTGTGTGGAACCGTACGTACACACTCTTCTAATGCTCCAATCGGAGATTCGGCGCCTACTACGTCTTGCTATATGACCGGCTATCCAAGCCGGACGGGATATGTTTCTACTTACCCTGTTGCTGATCCGGGAAATGATATTTATCCGATGGATCCCGAACGTGCTTATCAACCGCTTATAACAGTTCTGGAGGCAGCGAAATTATTGGATGGAAAGGCAGGGGGGCTCGTCTTTACCTGTGAATTTCCGCATGCTACCCCTGCGGATTGCTCGGCACATAGCTATAACAGAGGTAAGTATGAGTGGATTGCTCCGCAGATGGCACATAATGATTTGTCTGTAGTGATCGGTGGAGGAACATCCTTGCTCCCGGCTGAAAGCGAAGCCTATCTGAAAGCAAACGGTTATACTGTTTACAAAGACGACCTGCAAGGCATGCGTGCTGATAAAGGAAATAAGATGTGGGCGTTATATGGTGAGAAAGAAATGGATTTCGATTTGGATCGCAAGTCCAACGAACAACCTTCTATTGAAGAGATGACTCGTATTGCTATTGAGAAACTGTCTCAGAATGAAAACGGATTCTTTTTAATGGTAGAAGGTAGTAAGGTAGACTGGGCTGCGCACGGTAACGATCCTATCGGTATGGCTACCGATTTCCTGGCCTTTGACGAAGCTTGCGGAGTAGCCTTGGAATTTGCACGTCAGAATGGTGAAACGGCTGTTGTTATCTTGCCGGATCATGGAAACAGCGGCATCAGTATAGGTGTTAGCCGTTGTACGGGATATGATAAATTGACAAAAGATCAGTTGTTCGGACAGTTTTCAAAGTATAAAATGACCGCTCAGGGTTTTGCCCGTAAGGTAAACGAGATCCCTAATACTGAAGTGCAGAACCTTTTCAGAGAATATGCGGGCTTTGAACTGAACGAACAGGAATTACACGCGCTGAACAACTGTAAAGACTATAAAAACAGTCCTATTCCTGAAGACCAACGTTCGGCAGAAGGTGTTGAACCTTCCATGTATAGCGGATCGCTGACTTCTTTTATGGCGAAGTTAATGACATCTAAGACTTGTTTTGGCTTTACAACAGGCGGACATACCGGTGAAGAAGTATTCTTGGCCGCTTACCATCCAGAAGGTACGTTGCCTTTAGGAATGCATACAAATGTAGAACTAAATGAATACCTGTGTGAGGTTATGGGCTTCGGTGGGAAACTGGATGACCTGACTGCCCGGCATTTCGCGAAGCATACAGATGTGTTCAGCGAATATAAATGTGAAATAAAAGCCTCTAAGGAAGAAGATGGTTTACCCGTTTTGATTGTTAAAAGTAAAAAGAAACAATTAACGATTACGCCTTTTTCTAATATAGTGAAGACAGGCAAGAAAGGCAATGAAGAAATCCGGTTGAATTCGGTGGTTGTTTATGTAGACAAAAACAATACATTTTATTTACCGCAGACATTAACCGATTACTTGAAATAAAGAGAAAGCGAAGGCTGAAAGGTCTTCGCTTTTTTTATACATTTGCATCTATAGACAGAATACCTATAATATGAAAAGTAATAGTTTAGTTTCTATCGATCAGTGTACGGAAGAAGATATTATCCGTGTTTTGGATAATGCGGCTTTGTTTGAGACAAACCCGAACCGGAGGCTGTTGGAAGGAAAAGTTGTAGCTACCTTGTTCTTTGAACCATCCACCCGTACCCGGTTAAGCTTTGAGACGGCGATCAATCGATTGGGAGGGCGTGTGATTGGTTTTCAGGATGCCTCTACAACAAGTTCTGCCAAAGGGGAAACGTTGAAAGATACCATCCTGATGGTGAGTAATTATGCTGACCTGATCGTTATGCGGCATTACCTGGAAGGAGCTGCCCGTTATGCTTCCGAAATCACCGATGTGCCTATTGTCAATGCCGGAGACGGAGCAAACCAACATCCTTCACAAACATTGCTCGATCTCTATTCGATCAGAAAAACGCAGGGAACTTTAAACAATCTGACCATTACGATGGTGGGCGATCTTAAATACGGTCGCACGGTGCATTCCCTGATTGTCGGCATGTCTCATTTTAACCCGACTTTTCATTTTATCGCGCCGGATGAATTGCGCATGCCGGAAGAACAAAAGAATTTCTGCGATGAACATGGGATTAAGTATCACGAACACACGGCTTTCTCTGAAGAGATAATCAACCAATCGGATATTTTGTATATGACACGCGTTCAGCGTGAGCGCTTTACAGATATGGAAGAATACGAGCGAGTGAAAAATGTTTATATCCTGCGCAACAGTATGCTGGATAGCAGTCGTGATAATCTGAAGATACTGCACCCGCTTCCCCGTGTCAACGAAATTGCATACGATGTAGATGATAATCCGAAGGCCTATTATATTCAGCAAGCCCGGAATGGTTTGTTTACGCGTGAAGCTATTCTTTGTGAAGTTTTAGGTATTACCATTTAATTGTTATCAAAGTTATGTCAATCGAAAAAAGACGCGAAATGCAGGTCGCTGCATTGGAAAACGGAACAGCAATAGATCATATCCCTCCCGACCGCCTGTTTAAAGTCGCTAATTTATTGGGACTGGAGAAAATGAATAACACCATTACTATCGGAAATAACTTTAAGAGTGGCAAGATGGGTTCAAAGGGTGTTATTAAGATATCAAATAAGTTTTTTCAGGAAGATGTTATTAACCGGATTGCTCTGATTGCTCCTAATGTTATCCTGAATATTATTCGTGATTTTGAAGTGGTGGAAAAGAAAACGGTTATATTGCCCGATGAAATAACAGCATTGGTGAAATGTAATAATCCTAAATGTATTACCAATAATGAACCTATGCCTACGCATTTTGATGTAATAGACAGAGAGAGAGGGACGCTCCGTTGCCGCTATTGTGAACGTAAAATTAACAAAGAAGATATTGTATTAAAATGAAACAAGACTGGAAACCGGGGACAATGATCTATCCGCTTCCCGCTGCTATGATTACCTGCGGAAGTACGGCGGAAGAGTATAATATACTGACGATAAGTTGGCTGGGTACGATCTGCACCAATCCCCCGATGTGCTATATCTCTGTACGCCCAGAACGTCATTCTTATCCTATTCTAAAGAAGAACATGGAGTTTGTGATCAATCTGACCACGAAAGATCTGGCTTTTGCAACGGATTGGTGTGGTGTGAACAGCGGGCGAACTTACCACAAATTTGAAGAAATGAACCTTACGCCCGGAAAAGCATCTGTGGTCAGTGCGCCTCTGATAGAAGAATCTCCGCTTTGTATTGAATGCAGAGTGAAAGAGATCGTACCATTAGGCAGTCATGATATGTTTATTGCAGATGTCGTAAATGTACGGGCTGACGAGAAATACCTGAATCCGGAAACAGGTGCTTTTGATATGGAAAAAGCCGGCTTACTTGCTTATTCACACGGCAAATACTATGAGTTGGGCGAAATGGTCGGTAAATTCGGCTGGTCTGTAAAAAAGAAGAAAGAATAACGCTATGACAACCCGGCTCCTCCTATTATTTCTGCTTTTTCTTCCGTGGCCTGTGATGGCACTGGAGAGTGACTCTCTGCAAGTGAAGCCTAAACAGAATGCTTATTTTAATTGGGGAGCCAAAATAGGCTTTAGTTCCATGTTGCCGGTTGTAAATTCATTTACAATTGAGGGCATACCTATTGAGTCGACTGTAGAATATAAGGTTGGATATATGGCTGCCCTTTTTTGCCGTCTGAATTTTGACCGATTCTTTTTACAACCCAGTTTCGCCTGGCATCATATGGAAAGCGCATTTTTCTTTAATATGCCGGCAGAAATTAATCCGTTGAAGTCACTCCCTGCGAAACAGATGTCCGATCAATTAAATCTTAAAATTCATTCGTTGGCATTACCCGTTATGATCGGTTATAATCTTGTTAAAGAGAAACCTTTCGGGCTCTCTATAATGGCAGGCGCTACCATGAAGTATAATTATAAAATACAATATACCACAAATCTGGATTATTATGATGATAAATACACAACAGATGACACGCGGGTACGTGTCAACCTGATTGGCGGGATAGGGGTTACTTTGTGGCAGATGTTTTTTGATTTTACGTATGAGGTAGGTTTAAACCAACGTGAAACTAACTTTAAAAGAGTGGAAGATGATTTTCCCCTTGCCGGAAATATCGTCCTCGATAAGCGGTTGAACATGATGGGATTCTCTTTGGGCGTTCTTTTCTGATCTTGTTTTAGAACCGGATCAGCTGTACTAATTTGGGTTTGTTGACGAACTTTACGACCTTTTTTTGGATTTCTATCAAGCCGTCATCCTGCATATTTCGCAGCTCTCTGGCTAAAGACGGACGGGAAACCCCGAAGTATTCAGCTAACGCATGCTGGGTTCGGTCCAATTCCACCTGATCAGCACTTCTTTCCGGCAGGTTCAATAGATAAATTATAATTTTTTGCCGGATGGTTCTGAATGACATCAAATGCAATTTTTTGCTGAGGGCAGACGCGTAAAACGCAGAGATATCCAGATAGTTTCGTAGCAATTGCTCATTCGTTTGCAACATCTTCAATACAGAACTTTTAGGTATAATAAGTGCCGTAACCTGTTCGTGTGTAGTTACCTGTACAGGAAATTTGCTTTCCTTTCCAAACAAAAACAACGGAGCCAACGGATTGGGCGCCTCGATATCTTCAACTTTAACAATCTTCCCTGACGGGTCTGTCATTTCAGCTTTCACGCTTCCCTTCAATAAAAAGATCAGTCGGTTGCACGGTTCATCCTGCATCGCCAATATCTCTCCTTTAGGGAAAGTAGACTCACTAACCTGAATCGATGTAAGTATCTTTTCAATTTCACTCTCTGTTAAACCTGAGAAAAGATTAGTTTTTGTGATTTCTTTTGTATTCATTTACTCCATGATATTGGTGCCGGAATTTCAAATGTAAGCATACTTCTTTCTATGTATCTTAACTGATTGAATGCAAACATTTATTTTGTGATTTCCTCAAAATGTACCTGTGCCCAATCAATCATAATCTGAATGATTGGCATTAATGTTTTGCCTGTTTTGGTTAACGAATATTCTACCCGTGGTGGTATTTCTGCATATGCCTTTCGTTTAACCAGGTGATCTTCTTCCAGACGTTTTAGTGTATTTGTCAGCATTTTGTGTGAAATGTCTGGAATAGCAGCCGTTAGCTCTTTGTAGCGCATATTTTCTTTCATATCCAAAGAGCAAAGAACCAATAAAGACCATTTATCGCTAATACGATCTAATACGTTTCTTATTGGACAAGTTGGATAGTTTAAATCCGGATCTTTCATGGCTTTATCTATTTAAATTTCCTGACAAATATATAAATAATAACCATAGGAGAGCAATGCTCTTTTATAGTTATCATACTCTGCCGGAATAGTTACTTGTCAGGCTTCGTTTCATAAAAAACATTAAGTTATATTTT
>DAIPZX010000118.1:0-6716 GCA_036781995.1 Massilibacteroides sp.
AAGTTCCGAAGGGGTGGTGCGTTTCAAAACATGTATATCTACATCTTTCCCTACTCGGACTCCTTCTTGGAATAATCTTATATCTATCGTTTTATAGGCCAATTCCGGATGGTTGTTATCCCGGCTTAAATGACAAAGCCAAACATCTTTCAGTTGTGGTGTATAATGGGTAGCCAGAAATTCGGCTGCCTCACGATTGCTGAGATGCCCGGTAGGACTGGATACGCGCTCCTTCAAAAAAACCGGATAAGAACCGAACTTCAACATTTCTTCATCATAATTTGCCTCTAATATCAGACGGTTGGCTTTGCAAATATATTTAGCGATCGTGTCGGTGATATGCCCAACGTCTGTCGCTATTGTAAAACGTTGGTTGCCGTATTCAATATGATACCCTACATTATCCGTACTGTCGTGAGGCACTTCAAATGCGGTAATCTTAAAATCCCGGATATGAAAAGGCGTCTCTTTTTCAATAATTTTTTTGGATTGGTAGAGCGTCTCTTCTACATAACGGCTTTTTTCAATCCCTTTATGCACCATTTCGGTTGTATAAACCGGAATATTATATTTTTCGCCGAGGCATCCTACGGTTTTAATATGGTCTGCATGATCATGTGTTATCAATATTCCTGCTAAACGGGTAAAATCAATCGCCTTATCCTTCAGCACTTTTTTTATTGTCCGAATACCTATACCGGCATCAATAAGCACCCCGAATTCCGGCGTACCTAAATAATAGCAGTTTCCGCTGCTTCCACTGGCTAAACTCAGAAATGATAATTTCATACCCTATACATCCGCTCCTTTTTAATCATCTACTCTATGTTTATTTATGCAGAACGTTTTCCGGAATAGTAATTTCGCCAATAAGAGAGCAATTCATATGCTCAATCACTTCTTCCGGAGACAAGCCATGTCCAAACAAAAACATCAGCTTCGTCACGGCACTTTCCGTAGTGGAGTCATAACCACTAATCACGCCCGCTTCCAACAGTTTATGCCCGGTTTCATAGCGGTGCATTTCTACACTGCCCGCTATGCATTGAGAGACATTTACAATAACAATTCCACGACCGACAGCATCTCTCAACATATTGAGAAGCCATTCATAGCATGGCGCATTTCCACTGCCGAATGTTTCCATAACAACGCCTTTCAATCCGGGAATATTCAAGATACTTTCTACTACCTGTTGAGACAATCCCGGAAATATTTTCAGAATCGCAATGTTACGGTCCAGCATGTAATGCGATTTTAACGGTTTGCGCAAAACCGGATAATAGATCTGGGATATATCGTATTTTATATGAATACCTGCATGTGCTAATGCCGGATAATTATATGAACGAAAAGCATTAAAATTATCCGCATTTATCTTACGGGTTCTGTTTCCTCTCAACAGGTCGTTTTCAAAGAAAATACAGACTTCCGGCACAATCGGCATGCCATTTTCTTTAGCTGCCGCAATCTCAATAGCGGTAATCAGGTTTTCTTTTCCATCTGTCCGCAACATACCAATAGGAAGCTGAGAACCGGTTAAGATAACCGGCTTGCTTAGATTCTCCAGCATAAAGCTAAGAGCCGAAGCGGTAAAAGCCATCGTATCCGTTCCATGCAATACAACAAAACCATCGTATCTTTGATAGTGCTCGGAAATAATCCGGACAATCTTTTTCCAGGATTCAGGACCCATTTCCGAAGAATCCAAGGGTGGGTCAAACTGAATGGAATCAATCAAATAGCCAAGTTTCTTCAACTCCGGCGTATTTTCTTTTAAATGTTCAAAGTTGAACGATTCCAATACACCTGTTTCAGAATTTTCTATCATGCCGATTGTTCCTCCGGTATAAATCAACAAGATAGAAACTTTATCCTGCAGCGCATTCATGTTTTATCGTTATTATTATGACAAAGGTAATAATTTATTTCACTCTTCTCCCTTCAATATCGGAACGCTTATATGGTACTTAACCGCTACAACACGCGTAAGAAATACGCTAACAGCAGACATAAACTGTGTTAACGAATCACCCACATTCAGGAGCATACAGATATAATACACAACACCTCCAAAAACACAGGCGAGCGCATAAATATCTTTACGGAACACCAACGGTTCTTCATTAATCAATATATCACGGGTCATTCCCCCGAACGAGCCGGTAATTGTTCCCATAACAATCGCTACCCACATCGGAAAACCAAATGCCAATGTTTTGGATATTCCGACCACTACGAACAGACCTAAACCAATCGCATCAAACGTAAAAAGTGTATTATTTTGCCGTATCAGATATTTCCGGAAAGCAATAACATAGAGAAGCGCCAACCCCGAAATAATCAGATAGGAAGGCTGTTCCATCCAAAAAGGAGTGGTGTTAAGCAAAACATCACGAACAGTTCCGCCTCCAACGGCAGTAACCAACCCCACAACATAAGCACCAAACCAATCAAATTGTTTGGCAGAAGCCAGTCTAATACCACTAATTGCAAATGCGAATGTACCAAGATAGTCACACGTAGTGATAAAATCTATCATTTTATTTTTTCTGCAAAAATAATGAATTAAAAACATTACCTGTTCTCTTGTTGGAAGAAACCCAATTATTATTTAATACAAACGAATTACTATTTGCTATAATAATTAACTTTGCCGCTTCTTGTTATCAACACGATCCGGCCATGATTCGATTTATCACCACTCTTCTATTAATTACGTTCTCTATCACTCTTTTAAACGCGCAAACTGTTCCACAGGAAAAGAAAAGAAGCTATGTATCCGACTCTATACGGGTTTTACCCAAAAGACCATGGTTAGCGGGCGCCAAAATTTTCGGACTTAACATGGGTGTATGGGCTTTCGACCGATACGTTTTAAATGAAGATTTTGCCAAAATAAACGGGCGGACTATCAAAAAAAATCTAAAAACTTTTCCTGTCTGGGATACAGATATGTTTTCTACGAATCTGTTCGCGCATCCTTATCACGGCGGCTTGTATTTTAATGCGGCCCGAAGCAATGGCATGAGCTTTTGGGAATCCATCCCCTATACTGTGGGTGGCAGCCTCATGTGGGAGTTTTTCATGGAAGCAGAACTTCCCTCAATCAATGATTTGTTTGCGACAAGCTTCGGAGGGATTGAGTTAGGTGAAATCACTTACCGGATTTCAGATCTTTTTCTGGACGACCGTTCTTCCGGAGCAGAGCGTGTGGGGAGAGAAATTCTTTCCGGCCTGATCTCTCCCATGCGAGGACTGACCCGGCTTATATCCGGCGACTCCTGGAGATATCGCCCGAACAAAGGACGCGCTTTCAGCAAGGTTCCCGTTGATTTTACCGTTAGCTTAGGAAGTAGATATCTGGCAGAGGAAGAAAACCTCGACAACAAATCTCTCGGAATAAACCTGACTTTACTGCTTGATTACGGAGATTTATACAATAACGATTATTTTTCTCCATACGAATGGTTTCACTTCAAACTCAGCACAGACTTTCTTTCAGACCAACCTCTGATATCGCAAGTGAATGCCATAGCCGCTATCTGGGGAAAGAATGTATGGACTAAAGAAAACAGAAATCTTACTGCAGGGATATTCCAGCACTTCGACTATTACGACTCTAAACTGAAAATGGGTAAGAATCAAGAGCCAACCGCGCCATACCGTATTGCAGAAGCGGCAGCATTTGGGGGCGGACTTATTTATCAGAGAAAATCAACGCCGACAAATCCTGTGGATATTTACACTGAGTTTTACGCAAATGCGGTTTTACTTGGAGCAAGCACTTCGGATTATTTCCATGTAGACAACCGAGACTACAATATGGGAAGCGGGTACAGCTTGAAAAACACGATCGGACTAACTTATAATAAAAGATGGAGTTTCTTTTTATCAGGAGCGAACTACCATTTATTCACCTGGAAAGGATACGATCCGGACATTGATTGGGAAACAGTAAACCCCGGCTCTTTAAATGTTCAGGGAGATTCCGGCAACGCACGTCTGACAGTCTTCAGTTCCAATCTGATGTATGCTTCTTCCCGAAACTGGAACATTCTGCTAAGCAGTCGCCAGTTCTTTCGCCGCACGCATTACAAGCATTATGAAGACATAGAGCACTCTACCATGGATATCACGCTTAGTTTCGGCATCAAAATTTAGTTTTTACGTTCCAGTTCACGCAGGCTTTCCATCTTTTTCCGCTGCATGAATTCATAAATTCCCTCTAAGTGTTCAACCACTTTTTTGTTGCCGAACTCATACACCTTGGTCACCAGCCCGTCCAAGAAATCACGATCGTGCGAAACTAAAATCAGCGTACCGTCAAAGTCCATCAAGGCCTGCTTCAGGATATCTTTTGTTTTCAAATCCAAATGATTGGTAGGCTCATCTAAGATCAACAGATTGACCGGTTCGAGCAGCAGTTTGATCATCGCCAGGCGCGTACGCTCTCCCCCCGAAAGCACTTTTACTTTCTTCGTCGAGTTTTCGCCGCCAAACATAAATGCGCCCAACAGGTCACGTATCTTATTCCGGATGTCTCCTTTCGCCACATCATCTATTGTCTGAAAAACAGTCAGATTTTCATCCAAAAGAGAAGCCTGATTCTGGGCAAAATACCCGATCATCACATTATGCCCTATCGTAAGCGTGCCATCATGCTCAAGCTCTTTCATGATACATTTCACAAGCGTAGACTTTCCCTCGCCGTTTTTTCCTACAAAAGCGATACGATCTCCCCGTTCAATCGTCAGATTGGTATTTCCAAACACCTGATGTCCGTCATAACTTTTCCCTACCCCTTCAATCATCACCGGATAATTGCCCGAGCGCGGCGAAGGAGGAAACTTCAGGCGAAGCGCCGATGTATCTTCTTCATCAACCTCTACAAGTTCCAGTTTCTCCAGCATCTTCACACGGCTTTGCACCTGAAGCGTTTTAGAATAAGTACCCTTAAAGCGTTCGATAAATTCGGTGGTTTCGGCAATCATCTTTTGCTGTTCATTAAATGCTTTCTGCTGCTGTTCACGTCTTTCCTGTCTCAGTTGCAGGTAAGAAGAATAATTCACCTTATAATCATAGATGCGCCCCATCGTTACCTCAATCGTACGCGTTGTGATCCGGTCTACAAACGCCCGGTCATGACTAATCACCACCACAGCCTGTCCGTTTTCTATCAGAAAATCTTCGAGCCATTGGATAGACTCTATATCGAGGTGGTTGGTCGGCTCGTCGAGCAGCAATACATCCGGCTTCCGGAGCAACAGCTTGGCCAGTTCAATACGCATACGCCATCCACCGCTAAATTCGCTGGTATCACGCACAAAGTCACTACGCTTAAAACCAAGTCCCAGCAATGTTTTTTCAATATCGGCGTCGTAATTGATTTCTTCAATAGAATAAAATTTCTCGCTCAATGAGGAAACTCGTTCGATCAACTCATAATAGCTCTCCGAATCATAGTCCGTCCGGATTTCAAGTTCCTTATTAATCGCGTTGATCTCCGCCTCCATCGCGTGCAGATGAGCAAAAGCCTGCGCCGTTTCCTCAAAAACCGTACGCCCGTCTTCCGTCATCAGATGCTGCGGCAAATAAGCAATTATCGTATCCTTCGGCGCTGAAACCTTGCCGCGCGAAGGCTCTCTCACGCCTGCCAGAATTTTCAGCAAGGTAGACTTACCCGCGCCGTTTTTACCCATCAGCGCAATTCTATCCTTTTCATTAATCACAAATGAGACATCCGAAAAAAGAGCGCTCCCGCCAAACTCAACTGTTAACCCGTCTATTGAAACCATATCTGTTTTTTACTAAAGAACGCCAAAAGTACGCCTTTTTTCCAATTTAAGGATAACATGGTAACGATATTCATAATACATGGAATGCGCAACAGAAAAATTCAACTGATATTTATTCGCCAGCATTTCAAAAAACGACGGTGGATAGGTGTAGCCTATTTCGAAAACGGGAACTTGTTTTAATTTATTCCTCATTGCCCGCAAACGACCCAAACACAGCTTGAACAAAACCGTCAGATTAAACCGTTGAGATTGAAAAAGCCCCGCATTCCAAAGCTCAAACGTGCGACTGTCCACAATATCAAAAAGACAGATCAAACCACCCTCTGACAAATAATTTACGCTTTGACTAACAAATTCTTCTACTTGCTTTTCATTGAGATATTGAACAACTTGTCCTGCCGTTATCCGGTCGAACTTGCAACCCTTTCCTAAATTATTCTCAAGTTGTTGCCATAAATGAGTGTCATCTGAGTTTATCAACAACACATCCGATTGTACGTCAAACCTCTCCAAACGTATTTTGGCTCTCTCGAGCATCTGCTCTGAAAAATCAACGCCCACGTTGGTCTGATAAGTCCGGCTATAATAAGCAAATAAATCGGCAGAACCACAAGCAAAATCCAAAAGACTATTTCCTCCGTCCAAATGAAACAACTTCTCTTTCGCCTCCTTAGCCAAAAAACATTCTTCCTGAGAACGATGCTCTCCACAGGTTTTGGTTTGCCAGTAATTATGCCAGAATTTTCTGCTTTTCATATAATAAAAAGGACTATTTATGTTTTTTCAATCAAACTTTTTCAAAAAATCCGAACTCCACGCTAAGCAGTGTCGCCATTTCATTTGCAAATTTAAACAATTTCTGCATATTCCGGTGATCCCCGTTCACTCTTTCCGGTGATATCCGTTCACTTTTTG
>DAIPZX010000119.1:0-6641 GCA_036781995.1 Massilibacteroides sp.
ATTAGTTGGGATAGAGAGCAGACCACTCAAATTCAATCTTACAATTTGCATGGTACACTCAATCAAAATAGCAAATCAAAACAAGCCTGCATTCAAATCCCAATAGCATCCTTACCAACACGTATTGTGAGTTTGGACTTTGTTCCGGATAAAACAAATACAGTTGAACTTTATATGGATGGGGCTGGCAATTTTCCTTTCGCATACACAATGCAGAAACCTATGTTGTGCCAACTTTGAAGTTTGATATTCAAATAGTAGGTATGCCTACAGCTATAATCACAATAAATTGTCTTTGGAAATAAATATGATGAACTTGATTAGTCTTTTTTCTGGTGCAGGAGGTTTAGATTTGGGCTTTCATAAAGCCGGTTTTAAAACAATTACAGCAAATGAATTTGATGTAAAAATTTGTCCTACTTTTCGTGAAAACTTTCCTGATGTCAACCTAATCGAAAGGGATATCCGTGATATACCATCATCGGAGTTTCCAGATAATATTGCCGGCATAATAGGAGGGCCTCCATGCCAATCGTGGAGTGAAGCAGGCTCATTAAAGGGTATTGAGGATGCTCGAGGACAGTTATTTTACGAATATATTCGCATTTTGCACGACAAGCAACCATTATTTTTTGTTGCTGAAAATGTTTCAGGAATGTTGGCTAAACGTCATGCAGATGCCGTTCATGGCTTTATGAGATTATTCAATGAAGCAGGTTATGATGTAAATTTAAAAATGCTTAACGCTAATGATTACGATGTACCTGAAGATCGTGACCGTGTCTTCTTTATCGGATTCCGTAAGGATTTGAACATTCACAATTTTGAGTATCCCACACCACAAAAGCATAAGCCAACACTGCGTGAAAGTATTTGGGATTTGCAATATACAGCCATCCCAGCTCTCGAAAAAAATAAGACAAATGGAAAGGCGTGTAAAATACCTAACAATGAATACTTCATTGGTGCATATTCACCTATATTCTTATCCAGAAATCGAGTTCGCTCATGGGATGAGCCGGGTTTTACAGTTCAGGCAAGTGGTCGTCAATGCCAATTACACCCACAAGCACCAAAAATGATTAAGGTTGAAAAGAATCTACAGAAGTTTGTTGAAGGCAGCGAACATCTTTATCGCAGAATGACAGTCCGTGAGGTAGCTCGCGTGCAAAGTTTCCCCGATGAATTCCAGTTTATATACAACGATGTGAATTATGGTTATAAAATGATTGGCAACGCAGTTCCGGTAAACTTGGCTTACCACGTAGCAATGCAAATAAAAAAGACTTTGTTAGACAAAGTAAATACAATTGATTCATAATGAAAGTAGCATCTTTTTTCGCAGGATGCGGTGGGTTAGATCTTGGCTTTGAACAGGCAGGTTATGAAGTTATTTGGGCAAATGAATTCGATGAAGCTATACACAAAACCTATCAGTTCAATCATCCAAATACTTACCTATACAAATCCGATATCCGTACATTACAGGCCACTAATATACCCGAATGCGATGGTTTTATAGGAGGTCCCCCATGCCAATCGTGGAGTGTAGGAGGTAAACAGTTAGGATTAAACGACGAACGAGGTCGTTTGTTTCTTGACTATATCCGGTTGATAAAAGAAAAGCGGCCTAAGTTTTTCATAATAGAGAATGTACAAGGAATTATCAGTGACAAACATTTCAAAACATTCTTATCTTTTCTTTCCAGCCTTGAATCTGCTGGCTACGTGATAAGCTATTCATTGCTCAATGCTGCTGACTACAACATACCCCAGGACCGTTTTCGCGTATTTATAGTTGGCTTCATAAAAGATTTGAATGGTGCGTTTAAGTTTCCGGATCCATCACATAAATCTATTGTGACGCTGCAAAAAGCAATTGGTGACATTACAGAAGAGCCACGTTTCTACAGTAGTGAACAAGTAAATCAAAATTATGGGAAATGGGTCAACCACGATGTCTTTACAGGTCCATTTGATACAAAGTTTATGGCTCGTAATCGTGTACGTTCCTGGGATAAAGTATCATTTACCATACAAGCACAGGCTAAAAATACTCCTTTGCATCCACAGGCTCCGACCATGAAATATATTTCATCAAATCAACGTATATTTCTTCCCGGTTATGAACACCTTTACCGCCGATTAAGCGTGAGGGAGTGTGCGAGAATCCAATCATTCCCCGATAAATTTCGTTTCTTTTACACAGATATAAAGGAAGGTTATAAAATGGTGGGAAATGCTGTACCACCTCGGTTAGCCAGATGCTTGGCTTTGAGTATTAAAGAAGCTTTGAGTTTTATGAGTAAAACGAAAGGGGCAGACGTCCTTGTTGCTTATTATAAAGATGAGCACCAATTACGTATGACATTAAAAAATAAACTTTATTATGTACGAGCAGGACTCCGCAAAGGAGCGTTACAAATGCCAGTGGGAGCTACTTCTCCCAAATACCTATTATTACACAATCACAATAGTCGATTTCTATATTCAATGATCGAAGAATATCCTAAAATCATGTCTGCATCAGAGCTTTTCCACCTTGGTTTTGTTCCTTCCGGCAATGAATACTTAACTTTTAGATTGGAAAATGCAGATTGTATAAATATTGAAGGCTTAAGTTTAGCAGATGTGAAATTCCGAGGAAGAAAAAGAGATACTGCAATCCCTTATATTGTCAACATTCAAGAACTTTTTTCTTAGGTCTCGTAATACGGGATTCGCACATTCAACTCTAATTATTTGGATTACGAATGCTCGCAAAGCCTGTTTCCTCAGCTCATCCGGCTTTTGTAATCTTCGTAGCCAAAGGTGCGGTATTGCACCAATTCGTCTTCTTTGCTCCACAAGGCGATCGCAGGGTGTGGGATACCGTTAAACATGCTGGTCTTTACGATGGTGTAGTGGATCATATCTTCAAAGATGATCTTATCTCCTATTTCCAAAGGTTTGTCGAACGACCAGTCGCCCATAAAGTCACCGCTCAGACAACTATTTCCTCCTATGCGGTAAGTCGGTCTTCCTGCTACTGCATCCGTGGCGAAACGAATGACCGGCTTATATGGCATTTCCAGACAATCCGGCATATGGCAGGTAAAGGAGGCATCGATAATAGCGGTCGTAATGCCTTTATTCTCTACGATATCCACAACGGTAGTCAGCAAAAAGCCGGTCTGCCAGGCAAACGCGCTTCCCGGTTCCATGATTAGTTCCAGATTGGGGTATTTTTGTTTGAAAGCGACAAGCAACGCGATCAGATGTTCGGTATCATAGTCTTTGCGAGTCATTAAATGTCCGCCTCCCATGTTCAGCCACTTTATTTGGGGTAAGAAATGTCCGAAACGGGCTTCTACTTCCTGTAGCGTTCTTTCCAGATCGAAAGAAGAAGATTCGCATAAGGTGTGGAAATGAAGTCCGTCAACCCCTTCCGGCAATTGATCGCCTAATTCTGCCGCGATCACACCCATTCGGGAGCCGGGTGCACAAGGATTGTATAGATCGGTTTCCACATCCGAATACTCCGGATTTACACGGATACCGCACGAGACACGATTTCCATCTGCCTGTACCATCGGATAAAACCGTTTAAACTGTGCCACGGAATTAAAGGTGATATGACTGCTATACTTCAATATTTCGGGAAAGTCGGCTTCGGTATAAGCCGGCGAGTAGGTATGTGCCGGACTTCCCATTTCTTCAAAAGCCAGCCGGGCTTCAAATTTTGAGCTGGCGGTCGAATAAGGTATATATTCGCGTATGATAGGGAATGCTTTCCACATGGCAAACGCCTTGAAGGCAAGAATAATATTCACACCCGCACGGTCTTTCACGCTTTTGATAAGAGATAGATTATTCCTTAACAGTCTCTCTTCCATCACATAACAAGGCGATGGTATTTTATTAAAATCGATCATGCTGTTTATTTTCTAACAATTCGGATACAAAGATAATGAACTAATACGTCTTCAGTAGAAAAGAAGGATTTATCCGCAGGTAAACACCGGCCGAGAAGGCGGTTTGATGACTAAAATCGGTTGCCTTGGGTTTGTAGAAATCAACATCTACACCCAGTGCATACCCTTTAGCAATCGTATAGCTATATTCTAAACCGGCATAGAGGGTGGAAGGATTGGCATAAACGCGGGTTTCTTCAACGGTAGAAACCGCGCCATAATAAGGTATACCGAAAAGAGAGATAAAGTTATCCCCTTTCCAATAACCTGCTTTGATCCGGAAGTTGCTCAGATCGGCGGCTACTGAGGCATGCCAGGCTTTTCCATCATCTACGGGCCAGAGCGTGCCGGCTTGTTGATAGTAACCCATCGCGTTTAGTTCCGCTGTTACTTTCTTTACTATCCGATGGCCAGGATTCCATTCTACCCCAACTCCTACAGCGGCATTCATCAGCGTATGCACCGAACTTGTTTGAATGGTATCAATCTCTCCTCCCCTGTGCTGTGCCAATAGTTGTACAGGTGTATACAAATGAACCTTGGACTGCGGATTATTATACTTTATCCGGGAAGACAAACCGAAAGTAAAGGCTTCCTGATGGGTATCATTTTTGAAAATAAAACTTTCCCAATTCACCCACACATCTGCTTCAAAAACACTTGATTGATAAAGCAGCTGAACGCCGGTTTCCGGATCTGCCGTCAGATTTAATTCCGGATTATACAACGGTTCTATCAAACGATGATTAGCGCCACCATAAATATTGCCTAAAATAAGATCGAAATGAGTTGACAAAGCGATATGCGCGCGAAAAAAAGGCAACAACCGAACGCCCGACTGATAACTATCCGGATTCCATTCCGCTATATCCCGGTAAGCATAAGCAGGATAACGTTTTGTTCCGTAATAATATAAGGTATGCGCGCCGGCTTCCAGTTTAATATTTTCGAGAGGTTGGTAAGTCGCTTTTCCGTTTATCCAAAAACCGGGAAGGGTATAGCCTTTCATGATATGCCCATCATATTCATTGTTTTTAAAGAAGGTGATATTATCAATTTCGATAGCCAGTTCGCCTTTTTTTTCGGGAGAGAGGCTGCGGCTATCCTCATAGACATGCTTAGCTATTTGAGACTTTACCGGCGAAAATATGCCGCTAAATACTAAAACAAGAAAAACAGGACTAAAAATCTGCCTGATACGCGATGAATAGTTCATGAACGATTAGCTTTTGTTCACTTGATGGATAATAAAGCACAAATGTACGCTTTTTCATAAACATCAGCCCTCTGCATTTTACTTTACGTGTTTTTTTAATTATTTTTGTCGGATATGAGAAGCTGTTTTGAACTTTCATAAAATGGAGAGACTAAAAAAAGGATTGGTCGGACTTGTTTTTCTCTGTGTTGTAATTGGCATTACAACCTGTTCTACGACTCAGCCAATAACTGTATCTAATACGAAAAACAGTTTCCCGATCCAATATCCCAATCTGGCAATAGCTGCTCCGCCCACAGCAGCACTCGTTCCTTTCCCGGCTCCGGAACTTGAGGTCTACCAAGCGGATAAGAAACCCGTCACTACCCGGTTTACTTCTTTTGACAACCAACATGTCCGCTCCAAAGATCCGCTGCTCTTTTCATCGGGAAACACCATACTTATTGATTTTAGCGAAATCGGAAACGAAGCATACGCGTTTCCTCTTCCGGGAGGAAAAATAATCTCTCCTTACGGAGGAAGAAGAAGACATTCGGGGGTAGATATCAAAACGCGTGCGAACGATACGATTGTATCCGCCTTCGAAGGAATTGTAAGAATGGCAGCTCCTTATGCAGCCTATGGAAATGTAATTGTGGTGCGGCATTATAATGGATTGGAAACGGTTTATAGCCATAACTCCCGCAATCTTGTAAAAGCCGGAGACGAAGTAAAAGCCGGACAATCCATCGCGCTGACGGGGCGTACGGGGCGAGCTACCACGGAACACCTGCATTTCGAAGTTAGAATCAATGGAGAACATGTTAATCCCGCGATTTTCTTTGACTTGAAGAATCGTGATTTATATAAGAAAATCTTCTCGTGCGCTCGTAAAGGAGAAAAAATAACCGTAACCGTAGTCGACCCATTCCCTTATCAGCATAATTACTTATCCTATTATTACTAATCCGGTATGAAGCGCATCGTCATTATAGGAGCTACATCCGGCATCGGATTGGAAACAGCCCGGTGTTATATACATAAAGGCTGGCGAATCGGTATAGCGGGAAGGCGGGAAGACGCGTTGAAAAAGCTACAATACAGCGCCCCCGATCAAATTGAATACGAAACAATTGATGTCACGTCCGAAGAGGCTCCTCAGAGGCTGGGCAGGTTAATTGAGAAGATCGGTGGTATGGATGTTTTTCTGTTAAGTTCCGGTATAGGAAGTCAAAACAGAACCTTAAATCCGACAATCGAAATCAATACAGTACGCACTAACGCGGAAGGTTTCACCCGAATGATTACCGCGGCCTTTGCTTATTTCAAAGAGCGAAAGGAAGGTCATATTGCCGTTATCAGCTCCATTGCCGGCACAAAAGGATTAGGTGCGGCTCCCTCCTATTCCGCGGCCAAGCGGTTTCAGAATCATTACATAGATTCATTAGTCCAGTTAGCGCATATAGAGAAACTTGACATCAGGTTTACAGATA
>DAIPZX010000120.1:0-6601 GCA_036781995.1 Massilibacteroides sp.
TTTTCTGACTGATTTGTTTTATCCGGTCTACCCGGGATTTCTAAAATTCAAAACAACTTCTTATTTGTGTCGTTTGTGTGTGAAAATATGTGATTTTTCGCCAAAATGATAAGGATGAATTTAAAATTTCATCCTTATCAGTGAATGTGTAAATTGTCTACCATTTTGTTGTTTTTCACACCATAGTGTTGACTTCCACCGGATGGGAGATTCAATAACTAAACACATCTTTTCATTAACAATGGCTTACATAGCCATAAACATATCAATATCTTCTTCTACAGTAGTGATACCACCTATACCGAAGTTCTCAACCAATACCTTAGCTACATTCGGAGAAAGGAATCCCGGAAGTGTGGGACCGAGGTGGATGTTTTTTACACCTAAGTGAAGAAGCGCGAGCAATACGATGACTGCTTTTTGCTCATACCAGGCGATGTTGAAGGCGATCGGCAGGTCGTTGATGTCTTCCAGACCGAATACTTCTTTCAGTTTAAGGGCGATTACGGCTAACGAGTAGCTGTCGTTACATTGTCCGGCGTCTAATACGCGTGGAATACCGCCTATATCCCCTAATGGTAGTTTGTTATATCTGTATTTCGCGCAACCGGCTGTCAGAATCACGGTGTCGGTCGGTAATGCCTGAGCAAAGTCTGTGTAATAGTTTCGTTTACTCATGCGACCGTCGCAACCTGCCATAACGAAGAATTTCTTTATCGCTCCGGACTTAACCGCGTCGACTACCTTGTCTGCCAAAGCAAGTACTTGCGCATGAGCAAATCCGCCTGTGATGCTACCTGTTTCTATTTCGCGTGGAGCCTGGCATTGTTTTGCCATTTCAATAATGGGAGAGAAGTCTTTTGGTTGGCCGTTCTTACGTTCGGCAATATGTGTGGCGCCATCCAATCCGGCTGCTCCGGTAGTGAAAATGCGACCTTTATAGCCGGCGTTTTTTGAAGGAGGAACGATACAGTTGGTGGTGAAAAGTATAGGACCGTTAAACGCTTCAAAGTCTTCTTTTTGCTGCCACCAGGCGCCACCATAGTTTCCTGCCAGATGTTTGTATTTCTTCAGATGAGGATAGTAATGGGCGGGAAGCATTTCGCTGTGTGTATAAACATCGATTCCGGTGCCTTCTGTTTGTTGCAGAAGTTCTTCGATATCGCGCAGGTCATGTCCGCTGATTAAGATTCCGGGGTTCTTGCCTGCTCCGATATTAACCTGTGTGATTTCAGGATTACCGTAACGCCCGGTATTGGCTGCGTCTAACAGTGCCATAGCTTGTACACCGTATTTTCCTGTTTCCAGTGCTAAGGCCACCAGTTCGTCTGCCGAAATATCTTCACGAGTGATTTCAGCCAAGGCTTTTTGCATGAAAATGAATAGCTCGTCATCGGTTTGATCCAGGTTATAAGCATGCTCAACATAAGCTGCCATACCTTTTAAGCCGTAGTGCGTCAGTTCCTTTAGTGAGCGAATGTCTTCATTTGGAGTTCTTAATACGCCTACTTCTACTGCTTTAGTCATGAATTCGGACTCGTTGCCATTCCATGTGCATTCATCAGGCAGGTTTTTACCGGTACTTCCAACCTCGGCAGCCATTTTTGCTTTCAACGCCAAACCTTCTTTTACTTTTGCTT
Source organism: Massilibacteroides sp. (assembly GCA_036781995.1). Lineage (GTDB taxonomy): Bacteria > Bacteroidota > Bacteroidia > Bacteroidales > Tannerellaceae > Massilibacteroides. The sequence goes on from DAIPZX010000120.1 coordinate 1,641, forward strand.
TGATAGCTTCAAAATCGAAGTTCGCGTTTGTGATGCTGATAAACATCGCATCTACAATAAATTTGTCTGCGACAGCAGATGCTTTTCCAGCGTTTCTTAATTCTTGATTGTAGACCGCTACACCTCGCGCTACAAATAAAAGAAGGTCTTGCATATTGGATACTTCCGGAGTCTTTCCACAAACTCCCATAAGCGAACAACCCGTTCCTTTGGCTGTTTCCTGACATTGATAACAAAACATGTTCATGATATACCTTTGTTTATTGGTTAATAATTTATGTTTCTTTTTCAGCAAAGATATAGGAGGTGCTGCCTATAAAAATGTCACATTTGATACACTTTCGGGATTTTATTTCAGGTTTATTTTGATTAAGCACCAATATCTCGGGAAAGATTTACCGCTTTATTGAATATTGCTAAAATAGAGAATGTAAATTATCTTATTAATACAAACTTAAATATAAACAAATATGTTTATATTTGTAGGAAAGAGTTGTTTATGAATAATCTCATTGAAATAATAAAAGGCATTCATCCGGGCAAGTTTATTGAAAGAGAATTAAATCAGAAAAAACTGACTCAACGTACATTCGCTGAGGAAATAGGCGTTCCGTATCAAACAATTAATGCTATTATTGCAGGCAGACGGAATTTAACAATAGATCAGTCTCTAAAAATAGATCGTGCTTTAGGATATGAAGATGGTTTTTTTGCTATTCTTCAAACCCACTATGATATAAAGTCTTGTAAGGATAAAGAACTTGCTTGTATTTATACCGAAGCTCCACATGTGCGTAAGGCTTTGTTTTGGGATGTTGATTTTAACAGGATCAATTGGGCAAAATATAAAAAGGCAGTTATGCAGAGAATACTCGAACGAGGGAGTAAAGAGGAGATTGAGGAAATTAAAAGGTTTTATGAATTGTCGGATGATGAACTCAGGGCATATTTTAGATCGCTAAGATTTAGGGAAGAAAGACAAAATAGAAGAAAGTATGGGCAAACTTCATTATGACACAATCACTCCGCTATTGAGAAAGGTTCTTAAAGAAATTATGGCTAGCCCAATATTTGAGCCATTCTATTTGGTCGGAGGTACTTCACTTAGTTTACGCTTAGGACATAGAATGTCGGTTGATATAGATTTATTTACAAATGCTCCTTATGGTAGTTTGGATTTCTCTGTTTATGAGAAATTTTTTCAAGAAAATTACAACCATTATTACTGTGCTGACACATCAAATATTGTCGGTTTTGGACGCTCATACTATGTTGGAGAATCAGAAAATAATAGTATAAAAGTTGATTTATATTATCACGATGAGATAATTGATCCTTGCGATGTGATAGATCATATTCGGATAGCTAACCTTGACGATGTTGTAGCGATGAAAGTCGATGTTGTCTCTCGCGGTGGTCGTAAAAAAGATTTTTGGGATTTACACGATCTGTTGACTATTTATTCTATCCCTCAAATGTTAGACCTACATCAACAACGACACGAATACACCCATGATCGTGATCAGATTATTACCAATTTTGTAGACTTCTTTTCTGCCGATGAGGATATTGATCCTGTATGTTTGAAAGGAAAGGTATGGGAGTTGATTAAATTGGATTTCGTGGAAACTATTAGCATATTAACTCAACGGAGCCAAGAACTCGACCGGAGTGTTAAAAGTCCGAAGAAACGCATATAAACGGCATGGTTTTTATTTGATGCAAAAATGGCTTTTTGCTTATATATTCGTAAATGAGGGGGCGCGGATTATCTACCAGATAGCGTATACTATCGAATAATAAAAGGCTGTGCAAGAAAGTTTAAATCTTTTGAATGATTATTGAAAGTGGCTCTGGAGTAAATAAACGTTCTTTGTTGTCATTGTTGAATTAATAGGTTGTTATGAGAAAATATCTGACTGTTTTACTTGCCGGCTGCTTTTTGTTTTCGTGCGGACAGCGAAAAAACCGGGAAACGGTGACTGACGAAACGGCTGCAAATCCGCTGTCGGTTGAGTTTGGCGATCCGTATGTGCTATTAGCGTCGGATGGTACTTATTATATGTATGGAACGGGGGGTGGAGCAGTTGACGGTTTCTGTGCCTATTCTTCTGATGACCTGGTCAATTGGAAAGAAGAGGGGCAGGTATACCGTGGCAATACCGCGGATTCGTGGGCTTTGGCTAACTTCTGGGCTCCTGAGGTTTACGAGCGCAACGGCAAGTTTTATATGTTTTTTAGTGCGGACTGGAAAGAAAATCCGACCAATGAACTGGAAAATTTCCGTATCGGGGTAGCTGTAGCCGACCAACCTACCGGTCCTTTTCGGGAAATGAGTGACCGCCCTTTGTTTGATCCGGGCTATCCCGCCATCGATGGAAATATCTTTGAAGATGAAGACGGGCGTAACTACCTTTACTTCTCCCGTTGTTGCTACAAACATGCGGTGGAAAGCGAAGTCGCAGCATGGGCAAAAGAAGAAGGACTGTTTGACGAAATAGAAGAAAGTTGGATATATGGTGTGGAAATAAAACCGGACTTCTCCGCTATTATCGGCGAACCGGTACTGATTCTTCGTCCGCCGGTAACCCGTGATGATGTGCAGGCAGAGTGGGAGAGTCGTTCGGTTACATCCGGTGAAGTAAACCGCCGATGGACGGAAGGTTCTTACACGTTTAAAAAAGGAGATACGTATTATATGATGTATTCGGCTAACTTCTTCGGAGGTGAGAACTATGCAGTTGGTTATGCTACGGCAAAAAGTCCGCTTGGTCCTTATGTAAAAAGCGAAGACAATCCGGTATTGCAAAAAAATACCGCTCAAGGGGGGATCGTAACCGGAACAGGGCATAACAGTATCGTCAAATCTCGTGACGGCAAAGAAACGTACTGTGTATATCATGGTCGTACTGAAGCGACAGGAGATGAACGAGTGGTATTTATTGACAAAATGGGGGTAGACGAACAAGGTCGCTTATATGTAGATGGCCCTACAACAACTCCACGGGAGATAAAACCCTGATCAATCGTATTGTTGGATTTAAATTATCATATTCTTTAAAATTAAAATCATGAAGAAACAACTGATTGTATGCGCTTTCCTGGCGATGACCATGACGGTGAGCGCACAATGGAAGCCTGTAGGCGACAAACTCAAAACTACCTGGGCGGAAAAAGTAGACCCGAACAATGTGTTGCCTGAATATCCGCGTCCGCAAATGGAACGTACGGCTTGGGTTAACCTGAACGGACTCTGGGATTATTCAATCAAACCTTGTGGTGAAGTAGAACCGGCGAACTTTGACGGAAAGATTTTGGTTCCTTTTGCTATCGAATCGTCTTTGTCCGGTGTGCAGAAAGAAGTTGGTGAGCATAACGAATTGTGGTATAAACGCACCTTTTCTGTTCCTGCGGCATGGAGAAATAAAGATGTACTGTTGAACTTCGGTGCTGTAGATTGGAAAGCGGATGTTTATGTAAATGATATCCTGATCGGTTCGCACAAGGGTGGATTTACTCCGTTTTCGTTCAATATTACCCCGTATCTGGCAGGTAAAGGCACACATAAATTAGTTGTTCGTGTATGGGATCCAAGTGATAAAGGTTTCCAACCCCGCGGAAAACAAACATCAAACCCTGAAGGTATCTGGTATACTCCGGTGACAGGTATTTGGCAAACCGTTTGGATTGAGCCGGTAGCTCCTGCTCATATTACTGCTGTAAAAGCAATATCAAACATCGACAATGGTACGCTTGCTGTTACTGTTGACGCTTCTTGCGCTGCTCCTTCAAACATCGTTGAGGTGAAACTATTGGATAAAGGTCAGGTTGTGGCTACGGCCAAAGGGCTTGTAGGTAAAGAAATGCGTCTTGGCGTTCAGAATCCTACACTTTGGGATACCAATAATCCTTATTTATATGACATGAAGGTGTCGCTTTCAAAAGAAGGAAAAGTACAGGACGAAGTGAAATCCTATACTGCCTTCCGTAAAATATCAAAAAAACGTGATGCGAATGGTATTATGCGTATGCAGTTGAATAACAAAAACCTCTTCCACTACGGTCCGTTGGATCAGGGATGGTGGCCTGACGGACTCTATACCGCTCCGACCGACGAGGCTTTGTTGTTTGATGTGGCTAAGACCAAAGAATGGGGATATAACATGATCCGTAAGCACGTTAAGGTTGAACCGGCTCGCTGGTATTATCATTGCGACAAACTGGGTATGCTGGTATGGCAGGATATGCCAAGCGGTGATATGGGAAATCAATGGGCTCCTCGTGTGTATAACGGCGGAACAGACAAGAAACGTACGGCTGAATCTATCGCTAACTTCAATCAGGAGTGGAAAGAAATAATGGATCTTTGCATTTCGAATCCTTCAGTTGTAGTTTGGGTTCCGTTTAACGAAGCTTGGGGACAGTTTGATACCGAGCGTGTATCGGAATGGACGGCTGCTTATGATCCTTCCCGTATCGTAAATCCGGCAAGTGGTGGTAATCATCGTGCAGCGGGAGATATACTTGACTTGCATAATTACCCCGGCCCTTCTATGTATCTTTTTGATCCTGAACGTGTCAATGTTTTGGGTGAATATGGTGGTATAGGTCTGCCTTTAGAAGAACATTTGTGGTGGAACAAGCGTAACTGGGGGTATGTGCAATTCAAGAACAGTGATGAGGTGACCGCGGAGTATGTAAAATACGCAAACGAACTGAAACCATTAATCGACCGTGGATTCTCCGCAGCTGTATATACGCAGACAACTGATGTGGAAGGCGAAATAAACGGTGTGATGACCTACGATCGTAAAGTAGTTAAGATCAACGAAGGGGCTCTTCGTAAAATCAATCAGGAAGTAATCCGGCATCTTTCGGAATAAGATATAATTTTCGATCTATTTTTGCAACCCGGCTGGAGTTTCTCTTGTCCGGGTTGTTTTTGCTTATTCGATTTGTAT
>DAIPZX010000121.1:0-6582 GCA_036781995.1 Massilibacteroides sp.
TGTTTTCAAACATCACTATGAATCAAAAAAAACATAGTTATGTTTTTCCAAAATCATAACTATGTTTTCCCAAAATCATATCGATGTTTTTTTACACTCTAAATATATATTGATTTTCAATGATCTAAAAAAAGAGAAATAAAATCTTTTCAGCGTCTATTAAATGACACGCAAAAACCTATTTTTTGAAGCAAATCTTCATTTTCCGGTTTTGCATTTATTATGGTATAAGCAGAATATTCTCTTGGGTGTATATAAGTAGTACGAATCCATTCAAAATCCTTCGGACTCCTACGGAGGAATTTGTCTGTTGATAGCGGTAAAAAGCTACGAAAAACGGCTTCTTCTATCTGAAAATCTGGATGTTGTTCCAAATCCATTTGCGAGTTTCTAAGAGTGGGAGGAAATGCGTCTTTTGTCCGCACATGGGGTATTCCAAAGAAGGAGCCAATATGTTCAAGGCAGGCACGGGTTGCGTTTGCTTTTCCTTCTGCCGAGAAACCGGCAATATGCGGCGTTGCAATTGTTGCTAATTCTAATAACGGCAAACTAATCTCCGGCTCTTTTTCCCAGCAGTCCAGAATCAACTCACTGATCAAACCATTTTTTTTGGCATGGATTAATGCTGCGGTGTCATGAATGCTACCACGCGCAGTGTTGATAAACCAGGGTTTGCGGCAAAGTTTGCTGAAAAAAACATCGTTCGCCAGATGGTAGGTCGGGTATTTTCCGTTTTTTTCTAATGGGGTATGCAGGGTAATAATATCCGCCTCTTGTGCAATTTGATCTAATGAAACAAACGCGTTGTCTCCTTCTTGCTCTGCTCGTGGAGGGTCATTGAGTAAAACACGCATGCCTAAAGCGCTACATAGTTTTTCAACTTCCTTGCCGACATGTCCTACTCCTACAATCCCGATCGTTTTGTCTTTCAGCCACTCTTTTTTTTGCAATGCTATTGTCAACAAGGACGACAGCACATATTGCGAAACGGAAACGGCATTGCATCCGGGAGCATTATACCATTGGATTCCATGTTTCTCACAATACGCCGTATCAATATGGTCAAACCCGATCGTGGCGGTGGTGATCAGTTTTATCCGGCTTCCTTCCAATAATTCCGGCGTGCATTTATTTATACTGCGCACAATCAGGGCATCGGCATCTTTTACCGCTAAGGGAGTAAACTCCTCGGACGAAAGATAGGTAACTTCAGCGAAGTCTTCCAGAATCCCTTGTAGATAAGGAATTGTTTTGTCTGCTACTATTTTTATCATTTTTCTTTCGATTAAATTCGCAAAATCTGTTACGACAAAGATAAATAACATATCTTTACAAGATTGAATCAGAGACTCTTTTATGAAACTTTTTTGCCCTTTTGTTATAACAATTACTAATCATCCGGTCTTCGGACCTTTACTGATTCCCTATTTTGTACATGAAATTTCACCCGGAGTGCTTCAAACCGAAGAAAATGCCACAATCAAACAAAGAAAGGATATTGTATTGAGTCAGGAAGAAAGGAGGATAATCTTTTTGGCTCAATCTTACACAGAGAGAAACCTGATGAAAGTCTATTCAAAAGAACAGACGATTTCTGATTTTATCAATAAACTCAGCCCTAAAACGCTTAAAGAATTTATACGTCCGCGTATTGAAAAGATTCATCTTCAGATGATTCCCCTGATTCGGAAAGCTTCGACTCCGGTTTATCTGAGGGATACAGGAGCCGATTTATTGTATGAACATCATCTTATCCACTTGGCTGAAGAGAATACAGAAGTTGTTTTTACCTGTGAGGCTACAGATCCGTATTTTCGTTATTCATTACGTTGTTATCAAAACGAAAAGCCAATCGGTATTCAGCATGTTAAACCTCGTTTGGTAATCGCCTCCGAGCCGGCCGTGTTGGTAATCGGTAAAGACATGCTGGTATTCGACCGTCTTCGTTCCGGAACGCTTTCTCCATTTTTAGAAAAAGCCTATGTGGAAGCTCCCGCTTCAGAAACGCCCCGTTACATAGACAAGGTGGTGCTTCCCTTGATGAGTAACCATCCGGTCAAAGCAAAGGGAATCGACATAATAGAGCGACAGCCGCAAAAGACTGCCAAACTGCTACCTGTCACCTCGTTTTCGAAAATACCGGAGTTAAGACTGACTTTTCAATATGATGATATGCAATTTAATCCCGGGCAGAAGGAAAAATTGACCTATCCCCGGTTGGAAAAGAATCTGCAAACAACAATTTCTTATTTCCGGAGAGACGGGGACTGGGAGAGGCAATGCGTAGACTTTCTGTTGGCAAAAGGATTCAAACAAACATCAGACAACCTCTTCCAAAACAGTGCTTTTATTTCTGAATATGCCCTGATTGATTGGATGAACCGGGCGAAAGATGAAATTTTCCGCTTGTTCTCCAGTAAAATACCGGAAAACGAAGTTTCCTTCTTTATTGGAGATATCGATCTGAAACAGGATATCGGCGATCAAACGGATTGGTTTGAAGTTCGCATAAGAGTACAAATCGGTGATTATTCTTTTCCGTTCATCACTTTCAAAAAAAATATTATAGCCGGTGATCGTCATTTTCGCTTACCTGACGGCAGAATAGCGCTCTTGCCGGAAGAATGGTTTGACAAATACAGCAACTTATTGACTTTTGGAGAAGAACGGGAAGATAAAATTGTTGTAAAGAAAATGCATGTCGGCATAATAGATACTTTGGACGGAAAACCCTTATTTCTCTCTGACGCGGAATACTCCGAAAAAAAGATGCTCCCGGTTCCTCCAAAGATAAAGGCAACACTGCGTCCTTATCAGCAAACCGGTTTTTCCTGGCTGGCGCATTTGGCAAAGAATCGTTTGGGTGGTTGTCTGGCCGATGATATGGGATTAGGCAAAACATTACAGACAATTACATTTTTGCAATACCTTTACGACCCGGAAGATTTCTCACAACAAGAGATAAAAACAACCTTAAAGGTCGATGAAAAAGGGCAGTTTGCCTTATTCGATGAAGTGTGTGCGGATTGTGAAGGTATTACCCCGGAAGAAAAGATACAGGCCGGCTTGATTGTAGTCCCGACATCTTTGATTTCCAATTGGAAGAGAGAGATCCGCAAGTTCAGCACGTTGCGCGTTTGCGAATATACCGGCGAACAGCGAGCCAAGTATGTTCATCAAACATTCAATCGCCACCATATCGTATTGACAACTTACGGTTTCTTGCGTAAAGGGATTGATTTGTTAGAAAAATACGCGTTTAAATGTGTCATTTTGGACGAAAGCCAATATATCAAGAATCCGGACTCTTTAACCTATCATTCGGTTATGCGCTTAAAAAGCGAGCACCGATTTGTGCTGACGGGCACTCCGATCGAGAATTCGCTGAAAGATCTCTGGGCTCAGTTTAACTTCGTCAATCCCGGGTTATTAGGCTCGGCTTCTTTTTTTCGCAATCACTTTATCCTTCCAATCATGAAAACCGGTGATGCGCGCATGCAAGATAAACTGATGAGACTGGTTTCGCCCTTTCTCCTCAGACGAACCAAGCAACAGGTCGCTCCGGAGTTGCCCGCTTTAACAGAGAAGGTGATTTATTGCGAAATGACGCCGGAGCAAAAGGAGGCGTACAAGAAAGAAAAAAACAGTCTCAGGAACTCGCTGTTGAATGAATGGAGCAAGAATAAAATCATGGCCCTGAACGGCATTATGCGCTTGCGGCAGTTGGCGAATCATCCGGGCTTAATTGATCCGGAGTATGCCGGAACATCCGGAAAAATGGAGCAGATTATCGAGGCTTATGAAACCTTACTTAGCGAAGGCCACAAGGTGTTGATTTTTTCTTCTTTTGTGACACATCTCGAACTATTAGCCAAAGAGTTTAAACAACGTGGATGGGAATATGCCTTATTGACGGGAGCAACCTTAGACCGGGAAAAAGAAATAAAGCGCTTTACACAAAACAAATCGGTAGCTGCTTTTCTTATTTCATTAAAAGCCGGAGGGGTGGGACTGAATTTGACAGAAGCCGACTATGTCTTTATCATTGATCCCTGGTGGAATCCGGCTGCCGAAACACAGGCGGAAAGTCGTGCGCATCGCATAGGGCAGGGGAAACAGGTTTTTGTCTATCGTTTTATATCAGACCATACAATCGAAGAAAAAATCCGTTCATTGCAGGAACGAAAAAGTGCATTAGCCGAGACATTTATCGCCGAAAATGACCCTTTGCAAAGCCTGACTGATCATGAATGGGAAGACCTGATTCGGGGATAAGGCTACTCGCGAAGGCATATAAATAGCTTTAAATTCTGCACTTTACCAAAAAATCATTTACTTTGCATCCTTATTGATTTCATATTTTAAACTACTGCATTAATATGGCACAGGAAGATGTTTTTAAGAAGTTAGTCTCACATTGTAAAGAGTATGGTTTTGTATTCCCGTCTTCGGAAATTTATGACGGCTTGGGGGCTGTTTACGATTACGGGCAATACGGTGTGGAGTTGAAAAACAATATAAAGAAATATTGGTGGGATAGCATGACGCTGCTTCATGAAAACGTTGTCGGGATCGACTCTGCCATCTTTATGCATCCTACTATCTGGAAAGCATCGGGGCATGTGGATGCGTTCAATGACCCGTTGATTGATAATAAAGATTCCAAAAAACGCTATCGTGCGGATGTATTGATCGAAGATCATCTGGCTAAAATCGATGACAAGATCAATAAGGAAGTTGCCAAAGCAGCCAAAAGATTCGGTGAGTCATTTGACGAAGCCCAATTCCGCGCCACGAATGCCCGTGTATTGGAAAATCAGGCTAAACGCGACGAAATACACGCCCGCTTCGCGAAAGATCTGAATGATGCGAACTTTGAAGACTTGCGCCAGTTGATCTTGGACTGTGAAATCGCCTGTCCTATCTCCGGAACACGCAACTGGACGGAAGTACGCCAGTTCAATTTAATGTTCTCCACAGAAATGGGTTCTACAGCCGAAGGCGCTTCTAAAATCTACCTCCGTCCGGAAACAGCGCAAGGTATCTTCGTAAACTACCTGAACGTGCAAAAGACCGGGCGTATGAAGATTCCTTTCGGTATCGCTCAGATAGGTAAAGCATTTCGTAATGAGATTGTTGCCCGTCAGTTTGTGTTTCGTATGCGTGAATTTGAACAGATGGAAATGCAATTTTTCGTTCGTCCGGGAGAAGAAATAGAATGGTTTAAACAATGGAAGAGCACTCGCCTGAAATGGCATAAAGCACTTGGGTTGGGTGATGAAAAGTATCGCTACCACGATCACGAAAAACTGGCGCATTATGCGAATGCAGCTACAGATATTGAATTCGAAATGCCGTTCGGATTTAAAGAAGTAGAAGGTATCCACAGCCGGACGGACTTTGACTTAAGCCAGCATGAAAAATTCTCGGGTAAGAAGTTGCAATACTTCGATCCGGAACTAAACAAAAGCTATACGCCATACGTTGTTGAAACATCAATCGGTGTAGACCGTATGTTTCTCAGTGTGATGTCCGGTTCTTATTGCGAAGAAACCCTTGAAAATGGCGAAACGCGTGTTGTCTTGAAATTGCCGGCAGCACTGGCTCCTGTTAAATTAGCTGTATTGCCTTTGGTTAAGAAAGACGGTCTGCCCGAAAAAGCCGAAGAAATCATCAATATGCTTCGTTTCGACTTCCGTTGCCAATACGATGAGAAAGATTCTATCGGAAAACGCTATCGCCGTCAGGATGCTATTGGAACTCCTTATTGCATCACGGTTGATCACGACACATTAAAAGACAATTGTGTAACCATCCGTTTCCGTGACACCATGGAGCAGGAGCGTGTAAGCATAGACAAACTTCATGAAATCATTACCGAAAAAGTAAGCATGAAGTCATTATTAAAGAAGATAATTGAATAATCATGATGAAAAAGTATTGCTATCTATTCCTGATTGTATTATGTTCAGGCGTTCTGTTTACGTCTTGCGGCAATGACGATGAAGAAACATATATCGTTGATGAAAACTGGCAGGCCGATAATGAGAAAGTCATTAACGAAATAGCCCGAAACCCCGAATACTCCAAACTGGAATCATTGGGCGGAACAGGTTCAATCTATTATAAGGTATTGAAAGAAGGCGCGTCAACAGATACAATCTACTATACCAGCAGTGTTAAATTATACTATCACGGAATCTCGATGGACGAAGTCAGCCGGAAAATGACTTCTATGTTTGATTCCAACGATCCGACGATAGACGAATCTCAATCCTGGTCTATTTTAAAGACAAACGAATTGGTTGACGGTTTTTCAACCGCGCTTCAGTATATGCATCCGGGAGACCGTTGGGAAATCTGGATTCCCTGGCAGTTAGGCTATGGCGCTGCCGGAAACAGAAACTACAGTGGGCAATCAATAAGACCCTGGGCATATTCTACCCTGAAATTTGAGCTGGAGATAGTAGAGATTGTACAACAATAAGAAGCTTGAGAATGGTATGAAATAAAAAAAGGGCAGCTTTTAAAGCTGCCCTTTTTTACTTGTACTGTTGTCTCACCAGGATTCGAACCTAGACA
>DAIPZX010000122.1:0-6564 GCA_036781995.1 Massilibacteroides sp.
TCAACAAAATCTTTCTTCAGAGTTACGATTAAGGCGTGTCACCGCCCCTCTTTTTGTATTAAAGGGGTTAGGTATTAACGATGACCTGAATGGCATTGAGAGACCGGTCACCTTTCCTGTCAAGGATCTGAACGACAATAAGGCTGAAATCGTACATTCTCTTGCCAAATGGAAAAGACTGACATTGGCTGATTATGAGATAGAACCGGGTTTTGGTATTTATACCGATATGAATGCGATTCGTTCTGATGAAGAATTAGGAAATCTGCATTCATTATATGTAGACCAATGGGATTGGGAGAGGGTAATGACTCATGAAGAACGGAATATTGACTTCCTGAAAGAAATTGTTCAGCGTATTTATGCTGCTCTTGTACGCACAGAATATATGGTATATGAAATGTTTCCCGACATAAAGCCCGTACTTCCTCAAAAAATATATTTTATTCATGCGGATGATTTGCTGCGTAAATATCCAACGTCAACGCCAAAGGAAAGAGAGGATGAAATATGCAGAGAACACGGCGCTGTCTTTATTATAGGAATCGGATGCTCGTTAAGCAACGGAGAAAAGCATGACGGAAGAGCTCCCGACTACGATGACTGGTCTACTGTTGCAGAAAATGGACAAACAGGTTTGAATGGGGATTTATTAGTTTGGAATGCGATTTTGAATCGCTCGGTAGAGCTTTCTTCAATGGGGATTCGCGTGGATAAAGAAGCCCTGCTTCGCCAACTGAAAGCGGTCAATGCGGAAGAACGGGAAAATCTGTATTTCCACCGTCGTTTATTAAATAACGAATTGCCTCTCAGTATAGGTGGAGGAATAGGACAAAGTCGGCTTTGTATGTTTTATCTTCGCAAAGCGCATATCGGAGAAATACAGGCAAGCATCTGGTCGGACGAGATGAGAAAAGAAGCCAAAGAAGCCGGAATGCCACTAATTTAGCACCTTAAACAGAGAGAGATGGACGTAAAGATTGAAGAAAGCTGGAAAGAACAATTGAAAGATGAGTTTGAAAAAGGGTATTTCAAACAGCTAACGGATTTTGTCCGACTGGAATATCAGCATAGCCGGATATTCCCTCCGGGACAGGATATATTCAACGCTTTTTCGCATTGTCCCTTTAACAAAGTCAAAGTCGTTATACTCGGACAGGATCCTTATCATGAACCGGGACAAGCGCATGGGCTTTGCTTCTCTGTCAGAGAAGGCACGTCTATCCCTCCGTCTTTAGCCAACATATACAAAGAAATTGAATCGGATCTCGGCAAAACGCCTCCGCGCAACGGCGATCTTACCCGTTGGGCAGATCAGGGGATTCTGCTTCTTAACGCAACACTAACAGTACGGGCACACCAGGCGGGTTCTCATCAGAACAAAGGCTGGGAAACATTTACAGATGCTGTAATACACCGCCTTGCCGAGCAAAAGCAGCAGCTTGTTTATATTCTTTGGGGGTCGTATGCTCAACGCAAAGGGGCATTTATCAACACCTCGACCAATCTGGTTCTTAAATCCGCGCACCCTTCTCCGCTGTCCTCCTACAGAGGTTTCTTCGGTTCTAAGCACTTCAGCAAAACAAATGATTATCTGATTGCAACCGGACAATCTCCGATCGAATGGTAGTAACCATTCGGTGTAGCACGTTTGCCCGGCGTACGACACTGAATGGACACGAACAGGTAGGCGTAAATCAATACCACGTCTGACCGTCGCGGTAGTTGCTCCTCTGATCCCATTTCAGGTCTTTCAACAGAGAAGAGTTGACCGCAATGGAGAAAGAATAACTCTTATAGGGCCCGATCGGCACAAAACTTGCCGTCATCTGCCAGCAGTGAAGCGAACGCGACAAATTGCAATTCATAAAGGCAAGTTTGTTATTATCAAAGTCATAAGTTGCATTAAAGTTAAAACGCCAATTCTTCGTTGGCTGGATATTGCCGTTAAAACTCAATGAATGGGTTAATCTATATTTATATTCCGCTCTTTCAATATCGATCTTCTGATTATCATAATTGAGATTCATACTGTAATTAAAAGACAAACTCCAGGGAATCGTATTCATATAATAACCGTCCGCGTCGGCATCTGAAGATTCAGCTGTCTGGTCTTTTCTTAACCGTCCTCCTCCCCCTGAAGCATCCGCAGCATCCATGTCTTCATCCGGACCATTCATGCCTGTTTGATCCTGGTCAAAAGAAGTATTTGCCGAAGTATCGCTGTTACTACTATTCTCTCCCGATCCTCCTCCGCCAAACAATTTGGCAAACGTTTCATTATTGAATGTATAGGAAAAATTAGTCCCTGTCGAGCGTAAACGCCCTATACCTTTACCCGCTTCCCAACGCATTTTATCTTGTCTGACCAAAGTTTTGGTGTCTGCGTTGTATTTATAGGTATACGTATCGAACACCGCGCTCAGGTTCAGGGTATAACTTTTGGATAGTTTCAGACGCAAAGTCGCGTTGATATCACTCCATTGAAAAGAGTCTACCGCGAGATTCTTAGAAATAGTTAATCCCAACTGATCAATTATACTGATTTTTCGAATTCCGGTAGAATCTTTATCCGAACGTATCTTGGCTTCGACATTATTGGATACCGAAAACGAAACATTCCCCCGTTTTCCGGAAGGCGAGTAGCCAAACATACCTTCTTCAAAAGGCGAGTAAACCAGTTTCTGTTGTACTCCGTTCATATCCTCATACAGATATGTCTTGTAAAAGCCATAATTAGGATCGGAAAAGTCCGGCGCGGCGCTAAACGTGATCGATGGTTCTAAGCGATGACGTATCATTTGCACTTTATCTCCGAATATCGACCAGGGCTTGAAGTTTCCATACACCGTAGTCGAAGCAGATATAGATGCGTCATAGTCGTACACCCGATAAAAACCATAAGTCGTGTCACGCGTCACTAATCGGTTTTGACGAGAATCAAATTCTTTTTCAATCTTATTGGTATACCAGCGTTCCGTGTAGTTAAAGTTGGGTGTAATATTAATATAATTAAACAGCGAAAAAGTCGCGCTTATGGGTATTTTATGCTGCATCGCATTTTTCCAGTCCTTCACTAAGCTTGCGTTAAGAAATTGATCCTCTTTCGTTTCAATACTATTCCGCAAATAACCGGTATACTGCATGGAAATCTTCTCATACCACCGCTCCGCTCCTACACGCGATTTCCGTTTGAACGGGAATATACGGCTCATGGAAATAGTTAAGTCCGGAAGCGTAACTGCCAAAGAGGAGTCTCTCATACGCTGATTGACACTCATGGTTCCGGAAAGGCTGAACGGATTATTCGGGAAACGCTTCGTTATATTGATTGTAGAACTTTTATTATTGTCAGTCGCATTTCCGTATCCGTTATTACTGTTACCATTCAGATAGCCATACGAATTATTCCGGTCAAAACTACTGGTGGAAAAATTCACGCTGGCGGAAAAGGTCATGAACGGATTAGACTTGGGATCCTGAGCGTGCGACCAGTTTACTTTGAAATCTTTAGACAAAGAATAATCCGGCAATTTATCTCCATTAATCACATCTCCATACCGGGTCACCTGATAGGCCACGTTAAAGTTTCCGGAATATTTGTATCGTTTCCGGCAAGAGGACTTGGCAGCCAGCCCCCAGGGACCTTTTGTATAGATCTCTCCGGTCAAGGCCAGATCGACATAATCACTTAAGGCAAAGTAATATCCTCCATCACGCAGATAGAATCCCCGCGCACTTTCTTCACCAAAAGTGGGCATCAGAATACCGGAAGAATAGCTGCTTGTAAAAGGAAAGAATGCAAACGGAAGTCCGATCGGATAAAGCGGAACATCCTCAAGCACAAGGTAAACAGGACCAGTTACAATATCTTTTTTAGGTCTGACCTTGGCCTTCGTCATGTGAATATAAAAGTGGGGGTGATCGTGTTCATCACAAGTGGTGTATCTTCCGGGAGCCATATTCAAAACATCAGACGGCATCTTCTTGGTTCGCCCGGAAGTAACATAGCCTTCTCCCTGCTGCGTGATTACATCTGTTATATATCCTTTTTTCGAACCGAAGTTATACCGCATGGTTTTCGATTCGTACTGCTCTTCGCCTTCTTTAAAAAGCGGATAACCAAATTCCAATCCCATCGTATCCAAGGCAAATGTAGCATGAACTAAGCTGCTGTCCATGTTCATCTCAATCAGTTCCGCTTCCAGTTCAATGTTTTGATATTTAACATTTCCCTCGCCATATAAATAAGCCCAATTGCCGGCAGTCATCACAATAGAGTCTTTCGCCTGATAAGAAACAGGAGCTTCTAATCCATTCTTCCTTGGCGCTATTGTATCTACAGGTGCTGCCACCTCAAGGCTATCCGCAGGGATATCAAGATTATCCATTGAGCTGGTTTCTTCCTGGGCAGACATCGCGAAAGCTCCGGTCAGAAGGGAAATCAGAATAATAAAAACTCTGTATTTTAGGAACATTTTGTTTACTTGACCATTATCAAAGTGCAAATGTATAATAAAATACGGCTTCAAAAGGCTTTTATTCTCCTAAAAAGAGTTTACGCCACTCTTCAAATCGTGCTTCTGTCTCACTACCATACTTCGAAAGCGACTTTTTAATCTTCTTGATTGGCTTTTCGGTGTCCAATTTTGTTTTGCTATAAAACTTATCGGCAAAACAAATCAATTGCTCTTCAATCGAAACGGGCAGCATATCCCGATGCGGCAAAGGCAAGCCTTCTTTTTCAATCATAGCCAACGAAATACCGGTTCCCGTATGGCGCTCGCAAACCAAGGCATGACGTTCCAGACCTTCTTTTCTCAACAAATCAGCGCCCAAGTAGCCATGACAGATATAAGGATATTCGCCATAACAAGCTATGCCCGGTGCATCACACAGAAAAATCCCGATATCATGCAGCATTGCCGCTTCTTCCACAAAACGAGTATCGATATTGAGTTCCGGATGAAGGGCTGCTAAAGCCAACGCTTTATCAGCCACGTTCCGGCTATGGACAACCAATAAATGATAAACGCCGGAAGCAGGATTATAATAGTTCGAAATAATATCCAATGGATTCATAACGCTTATGTTCGTTTATGAAAAAACCGGACAAAGAGCTATACCTGTGTAATTAAGCAGCATCTTTATCCGGCTAATTCGTTTATTTATATAAGTTCTGCCTTATTACAATGTCTTTACTTTCAGATTACGCCAAACCACCTTGATGCCTCCTCCGTCATGGATCTGAAGTGCAATGCGACCTTTTCCGGCTCCGATTTTGGCATCAGTCAGATTCACCATTTCCTGACCATTCAACCAAGTGGTAACATGATCACCCTGAACCTTAATACGCATTGTATTCCAGTCTTTTTCCTTAAGGATATTTTCTTTTTCGTCCGGTATCCGTTCTAACCAGCCGCGCCCGTATGATTCATAAATACCACCGGTGTCGCGTCCTTTTGGCGCTACTTCTACTTGCCAGCCATTCACCTTCACTCCTTCTTCGATGAAAGAACGGATGAATACGCCGGAGTTGCCGTCAGCTTCCTGTTTGAATTCGACAGTCAGTTCAAAATCATCATAATAGTCACGCGTAGCCAAATAGCCGTATTGTTTATCCGGACCGCTTTCGCAAACCAACAAGCCGTCTTTCACATACCAGAGTTCTGTTCCATAAGCTTCCCAACCAGACAGATCAACACCGTTAAAGAGGTTCACGTCTTTCATCTTACGAGGCAATTCTTTTATCTTAAGATTGCGGAAAGAAGCGGGATAACCATGATCCTGCAAGCAAAGAACGCCCTTCTTTGCCAAACCATATTCAGGAGCGTTTTCCCATTTTCCACTGTTTTTGCGCGCATGCCAGTCATCTGTCCAGGCTTCGAACTCAAGTATTTTCTCTCCATTCAGCCAGTGTTCCACATGTCCGTTATCAAAAACAATTTTAGAATTATTCCACTGTCCTTGTGGGTTTACCTTCATTTTTGATTGGTCCGGCAGATACATCGCATAATCTACGCCTAATTTCTGCCAGTCTTCCAATGCCTCGGGGAAGTTGGGTTCATCAATCAATTGGTATTCCGGACCGGTCACATAAGGCACAGCAAACTGCGGACGTTCTACCACATGATACAACATGCCGCTATTGCCACCCTTGGACAACTTCCAATCCCATGACAGTTCAAAATTTTCATATTCTTTGTCAGTAACAATATACCCACTGGCATCACTACCATCGCCCTTGGCTTGAATACATCCATCTACCACGTGCCAGGGCTGGGTCAGTGTGGTTCCGTTATAGTCCTTCCATCCATTAAGAGTGGTTCCGTCAAACAATAATTGCCAGCCGGCAGCTTCTTCTTCAGGAGTTAAAACATTATGCTGAGTCGTATCACACGAAGTCAGCACGCCAAAAACCGCGCAAGAGGCAAATAATCCTGCCAATGATTTTGTAATTTTTGTTGCTTTCATTTCAGATTTGTATTTTTTTTAGACATTCCACAAATATATAAATATTATCTATCTCAAGAGACTATCCTTAGAAGCTGTTTTGAATTTATT
>DAIPZX010000123.1:0-6544 GCA_036781995.1 Massilibacteroides sp.
TAATATTTGTCCTCGAACAGGAAAAATAGTAAATTCGCAGGCTGTAACAAATAATAATTTCCTTAGTGCAGTCATATATTATTTTTAATTTCAGACATTTATGAAATACTTATTCGCATCACTCCTCTCTTTCTTTTGCCTGACAAACAATGCTTGGGCACAAGGACAAAATTTTTCTTACAAATTCTACGGGCAAGTCCGTGCCGACTTATTTTACAACTCACGCGCAAATGAAGAGACAGTAGACGGATTATTCTATATGTATCCCAAAAACAAACAGTTGGATGCGAATGGAAAAGACCTCAATTCTACCGCTAATGGTAATATGTATATGCTTTATTCCCGTCTGGGCGTAGACATTGCGGGGCCAAACATTGGCAATGCGGTTTCGACAGTAAAAGTAGAAGGTGATTTCCGCGGTTCGGGTAGTAATTTCGGCGTGCTTCGTATTCGTCATGCTTACGTCAATCTGGATTGGGGTAAATCTGATGTAACAATCGGACAGGCATGGCATCCTTTGTTTGGCGATGTATCTCCACAAGTATTAAATCTTTCTACCGGAGCGCCTTTCCAGCCTTTTAACAGAAGTCCGCAGTTGACGTACCGGTACATCAATAAGAACTGGCAACTAAAAGCCTCTACCATCTGGCAATTGCAATACCTGTCAACCGGACCGAAAGGAAAGGCGGAGGATTACATTAAAAACAGTTGTATCCCTGAGCTATACGCAGGGGTCGACTATAAAACGAAGAACTGGCAAGTCGGTATCGGTATGGACTTTTTATCCATCGTACCTCGCACGGAGTCGGTTATTTACGATGGGCAAGGAAACACGAAAACGTTCAAGGTTAACGAGCGCGTCAACGCCCTTTCTTTTGAAGCTCATGCGAAATACATCTCCAATGACTGGTTCATAGCCGGGAAAACACTGCTTGCTTCCAATCAGGTGCACAATTCCATGATTGGCGGATATGCCATCACGGAAGTCGACCACCTGACGGGTGAAATGAATTATACACCGTACAGAAACTCTTCTTCCTGGTTAAATATTGTCTACGGAAAGACCTGGAAACCGGGCATATTCATTGGCTATATGAAGAATCTCGGAACAAGCGACCCGATAAAAGGAGGTATGTATGGAACAGGACTTGATCTGGATCAATTATTTGCCACCCAAGTACAATTGACGTATAATCTTTCCCATTGGAAGTTCGGGTTTGAGTATATGCCGTCCATTGCCTGGTATGGTACGACAGACGTTCAGAACGGAAAAGTAAACGACACGCATACGATGACCAACCACCGTCTTTTGGGAGTAATGGTCTATTCTTTTTGAAT
Source organism: Massilibacteroides sp. (assembly GCA_036781995.1). Lineage (GTDB taxonomy): Bacteria > Bacteroidota > Bacteroidia > Bacteroidales > Tannerellaceae > Massilibacteroides. The sequence continues at coordinate 1,339 of DAIPZX010000123.1, forward strand.
GCGGTTCCGGCTTTCCTCAGAACCTATCAGAAACTAAACGACAGATAAACGCCTCCGCCCTGCGGAGTGACAGATGGCGCTAAAACTAAATTTTTAGCGGCTTTGGCATTGACCTGCTTTGCTATTGCATTACGAATAGGGAAATACACCAGATAGGACAGTTCAACTGACAATATTCCTATTCCGGCTCCTGCTAAAACATCCGAAGCCCAATGCCGATTATTGTAAATGCGCAATGCTCCGACAAAAGTTGCCATTGCGTAACCCGAATACGCCAGTACCGGAGCACTATCTTTAAACTCCTTATATGCCAAGTGGGCACCCAGGAAAGCATTTGCCGTATGCCCTGACGGGAATGAATAAGGACCGCCGTCCGGACGTGTTTCTTTTACTGTATTCTTTAAGCCGTGAACCATGCCCGCGTTAAAACCTTCAGCCAACGTAAGGAGAAATATCTGATCCACGAAATTGTGTTTTTCTTTGGCAAACACATCACAGACAAATACCCAGCCGAACATCCCCCACTCCATATAGTCATCTATCCGTATCTTATCCACCGATTCTTTACGGGATATCAGATGAAAGTCCTGCCATCCGTCAATAGCTGCACCTAAAGCTCCCGCGGCAATCAGCGAACCGGGCAGGATAAGCTGTTTAGCCTTGAATGAATAGGGCGTTACCGGCATTTTTTCTGTAATAATATCCTGTGTTATGTCTGCTGAGATAGACAGACTGTCCGGAGTAGACAGTGAAAAGCCTTTCGAGACAAACAAGAAGGCAAGAAGAACAGGAAGTAATATCCTCATGTGTTTATATGGTTTTATTTTCATGTGCGCAAAGATATAATGCTTATGTAGATTATTTCTATATTTGTGTCTGTTATTAAAGATTACAGGAATAATTATGGAACATCCGTTGCACATTCACAATACATTGACCCGTAAGAAAGAACAGTTTGTACCTTTGCATGCCCCACATGTCGGCATGTATGTCTGCGGACCTACGGTTTATGGAGACGCTCACTTAGGACATGCCCGTCCGGCTATCACTTTCGATACCCTTTTCCGCTACCTGACCCACCTGGGTTATAAAGTACGTTATGTCCGCAACATCACTGACGTAGGGCACCTGGAACATGACGCCGATAGCGGAGAAGATAAAATTGCGAAAAAGGCACGCTTGGAACAATTGGAGCCTATGGAAGTGGTGCAGTATTACCTTAATCGTTATCATAAGTCGATGGATGCGCTGAATGTACTCCCCCCCAGTATTGAGCCTCAAGCATCGGGACATATCATCGAACAGATCGAACTGGTTAAAACGATCTTGAAGAATGGTTTTGCCTATGAAAGCGAAGGTTCTGTTTATTTTGATGTGGAGAAATACAATAAGCAACATAACTACGGAGTCCTTTCCGGGCGTAACGTAGAAGACATGTTGAATACGACCCGAGAATTAGACGGACAGGATGAGAAACGCAATCCGGTGGACTTTGCCCTTTGGAAGAAAGCACAACCGGAACATATCATGCGCTGGCCTTCTCCCTGGGGAACAGGTTTTCCCGGATGGCATTGCGAATGTACCGCCATGGGCAAAAAGTATCTTGGCGAACATTTTGATATACACGGAGGAGGAATGGATCTTGTTTTCCCACACCATGAATGCGAAATAGCACAAGCCGTAGCCTCTCAGGGGGATGATATGGTACATTATTGGATGCACAACAATATGATCACGGTAAACGGGCAGAAAATGGGTAAGTCGCTGGGCAACTTCATTACGCTGGATGAGTTCTTTTCCGGTAACCACAAGATGCTCCATCAGGCTTATTCGGCCATGACGATCCGGTTCTTTATACTTCAGGCACATTATCGCAGCACGGTAGACTTCAGTAATGAAGCGCTTCAGGCATCGGAAAAAGGTTTGTCACGATTGATGGATGCTTACGCTAATCTGCAAAAGATCACGCCGGCAGAAACGACAACAGTCAAAACCGAAGGTATCCGGGCAAAATGTTACGAAGCACTGAATGACGACCTGAACACCCCAATTGTTATCTCACATTTATTTGACGCTGCTCGCATAATCAATACAGTAAAAGACGGCAAAGAAACCATCACAGCCGCTGAGCTGAAAGAGTTGAAAGAAGTATTTGATCTGTTTTTATTTGATCTGTTGGGTGTACGGCATGAAGCCACAGCCGCCGGAAATTCGTATGAAGTATTTGGAAAGGCAATGGATCTATTGCTTACCATTCGTCAGCAAGCGAAGCAAAATAAAGACTGGGCAACTTCAGATAAGATCAGAAACGAACTGACAGAAATAGGTTTTGAAATCAAAGACACAAAAGACGGTGCCGAGTGGAAGTTAGGGAAATAATCCTCCCTATCTTCTGCCTTTGGGCATTTCAATCCGGCAGGTAAGCGGATACCTCAGCCCCGAAGAAGAAGTGTAATAAGCCTCAGCCGCACCCAGTTTGAGTTTAGCACGCAGTCGTACGGGAATACGGTTCTCATCATCGCCAATCCATATCTCGGCAGCTGATTCGCTTTGTTCAAAGATCTCGTCATAGATATCCATTGTGAAATGAAGGGTCTTAAATTTAGCATTGTCCCGTTCCAGAATCTCCTGTCCTTTGTAGTGGAATCCGACATTGACCACATCTCTGCCGATCATAACTTTAAAGGAGAAACGGTCGCCGTTTTTCAGATTCGCATAATCCAGAGAACGGAGATATAAAAGCGAACTCATCATATCAAAAGTACATCCTTCCGCAACCAGCGTTGTATCTATCCTCACACGTGTAGGCGTATATCGAAGAGAATGGGCGGAAACGCCATCGCCCTCATAAGAAAACCTAATTTTGTCTATTGAGTAATAACCTCCTTCGTCCGAATTTTTCCCGGAACGGATTAAGATCATGTTGTTGTCGTGAAAGCTGGCTAATGTATCCCTCATTTTATAAACGGTTTCAAACATTCCGGTTGTCCGGAACAACAAACGATGGCTGTATCCGAAAGAGTTTTCTTCATTTGTTCTGAGGAAATCAATTGATGCTTGCCCTGCCTTAGGCATCAGAATCCCCCATTTGAAATAAAGAGCATAGCCTACTTTTTCTCCGACCTTGAACGGTTGGTTCTCAAAACCACATTGCCCAAGAACATCTTGTTGCACACAAAATGTCATGCAGATAATAAGCAGTAAACTTAGTCTAAAATGGCATACCCGACATTCCTCGACTATTACCTGATGATTGTCTGTTTTGTGTTCCCTCATTCTTGTAATCCCTCTTTGGCTTTGTTATTTCTTTCGGCTTATTTTTCGTGATGTCCATTGGCTTCTGACGAGCAACAGGCGTAGATAAAACCGTCCAGGTTTCTTCTACATCCCAATTTTGCCTGACCTCAAACGGTTTCGGACAATAATAAACGGTTTCAGGTTGTCGTTTCTCCGCATAATTACCGGTATCCCATTCGCCATTATTGTTTGTATCGACGATCAACCGGACATAATACGTATCCGGCTTTAAATCCATAAACGGTACGCCTCCGTCTTCTAAGGAAACCTTCCGAATCGGAGTATCGCTATTACTCAATAACTCTACAAACGCAGGGCCCTGAATATCCGGAATGTTTATATATAGATTTCCGTATTCATCTCGTTTTTTAATCTTAAAATTACCGGAGAAAGGATCATTCCATTTACCAAACACACTATGAATAATAGCCGAGTCAATCTCAAGCCTGTATTCTTCCTCATAGGTCCATTTCCGATGGATGAAATAGGCTAAAGAGTTCGTGGTGTCAGGGAAAAAGCTGAATTCGGCAGGAGACCAGATAGAATCCTGCATCTGCTCCAACACAAACCAATCCTGAGACACATTGAGCACAGGTTCATTGAACTCAATATGTATCGTGTCAAAAATATCCATATTACCGGGCATATATACATTCAGACCCAATCCTACAGGCTCCTCTTCCTCTTCTTTCGTCTTCTTTTTTTGATTCGGGCGGAAGCGTGTAAGGAATTGCAGTGTATCTGTTTGTACCTGCAAGATATTCAGCGAGTCACTTCTCGGATAAGTTAATTCAAACTGCAATGTATCATTCATTAACAAGGTAGGATCGGTGATCCAATAATTAACGATAGTCCGGTTTTCGAGCGTTTGCACATAATACCAACTGCTGTCTGACGGCACAAAATTAAGAGGAACAGGAGTCGGAATTGTATCCAATGGAGCATTAAACGTCAATACGCCCAGATGCTCCTCCGGGCGTTCAGTCTTTTGCAAGTATTGGCGCGCAAAGGCTTCCTTAAATAAAAAGAGCTCTATATTATCCGGCATGAAGCGCGTATAAGGAACAGTCAGGATGGTATCAACCGTCAGCGTATCTTTCCAGATCGTATCCTGCCGCGTTGTAAATTCAAATGTGGGGAAGATAGTAGAATCACGAAAGGCAATATCTTCGCCGGGCTGATCAAACTTAAAGTCTCTGTTTACGTCATTCAAAGCGAATAGGCGATACGTTCCTTCCGCTATATTCCGGATGGTAAACCACCCTTTATCATTGGTCTTACTCGTGCGTAGAAACGGGGTTTTCACAAAGGCGGAGTCTTCCAGATTATTATGCAGCCCTACTACAATACCGGGCATAGGCTCCAGATTTTCCGCATTTAACAAAATCCCCGATATTTCCAGCGTATCGATTGCATCTCCGGTAGAAAAGGCAAAAGAGAAATTCTCCAATATATTTTTCTCGTTGTTATCCGAAAGAGAATTGGTAAAGTCAATCGTATAAGTCGTATTTGCTATCAGGGTATCTTTTAATTCTATAAGCACTTTGCGCCCGCTGGGACGAATCACCGGCATGGCTAATTGAGGCGGCGTGATAATTACGTTTTCCGTTGGATTATCCACCTGAATCAATTCATCAAATAAGATTTCGATCTTTGTTCCTGTATAATTTGTTTGATTGGGAGCAGGAATACTGCTGACATACTTCGGAGGAAGTTCATCATAAGGCCCGCCATTGGGTGACGCAACATTGGCACAAGCGTAAAAAAGGAAGAATAAAATACTTCCTGCTAACGCAAAAATGGAATATCTTATATTGCTGTATTTCATTAAATATCGTATTTCAAAAGGCAAAAATAGGGAAAATACTGTCACAGAGTCATTTCTATTCCCCGAAATGCAAGAACGGGC
>DAIPZX010000124.1:0-6539 GCA_036781995.1 Massilibacteroides sp.
TTCCGCAACCGATTCGATTCCCTTATAAAAGAAATCCAAACGGCAACTCTCATTGGGCGAATGGATCGCATTTTGTTCCAAACCAAAGCCCATCAATATTGTTTTTATACCTAAAACCTGTTCGAATGTGGAGATAATAGGAATACTGCCACCCCTGCGTACTGCCAATGGTTTCACTCCAAAGGCTACTCCCACCGCCTTCTCCGCCGCCTGATAAGCCGGCAGATCTATCGGACAAACATAACCTTGCCCTCCATGCTTCGGAGTTACTTTTACTTTCACATAATCCGGAGCTATACCGGCTATATACGCTTCAAACAGTTTGGATATCTTCGCATGATCCTGATGCGGAACCAAACGACAGGATACTTTCGCATAGGCTTTGGAAGGTAAAACGGTTTTGCTGCCTTCTCCTGTATATCCACCCCAAACACCACAGATGTCAAAGCAAGGACGACAACTATTTCGTTCAAGCGTTGAATAGCCTTTTTCTCCCTTCAATGCGTTTACATCAATTGCCTGCTTGTATTTCTCTTCATCAAAAGGAATCCGAGCCATCATTTCACGTTCTGCGGCTGAAAGTTCTTCTACATCGTCATAAAATCCTGGGATGGTAATACGTCCATCGGCATCTGTTATGCCCGCCATCATTTGGCAAAGCACATTGATCGGATTAGCTACAGCTCCACCAAAATGTCCCGAATGCAAGTCTCTGTTTGGTCCGGTCACTTCTATTTCCCAGTATGCCAATCCGCGTAATCCGGTAGTCAGCGAAGGCGTCTCTGCATTCACCATACTTGTATCAGAAACCAGGATAATATCCGCCTTCAACAAGTCTTTATGTTCCCGGCAAAAACCTTCCAGGCTTGGCGAGCCTATTTCTTCTTCTCCTTCAAAAATAAACTTCACATTGCAACGCAGTAGATCTTCTCTTAAAGCCGTTTCAAAGCCTTTTACCTGAATCATTCCCTGCCCTTTATCATCATCCGCGCCACGAGCCCAAATACGTCCGTCCCGAATTTCCGGTTCGAACGGATCGCTTTTCCAAAGTTCAAGCGGTTCGGCAGGCATCACATCGTAATGAGCATAAACAAGTACGGTCGGAGCGTCTTTCGAATAAAACTTTTCACCATAAACCACAGGATTTCCCACAGTTGGCATGACCACTGCTTTGTCTGCGCCTGAAGAGAGTAAAATTTCCGTCCACTTCTCTGCGCAAGCAAGCATATCCGGTTTGTGTTCCTGTTTAGCACTAATCGACGGGATGCGTATTAATGTGAACAACTCAGCTAAAAAACGTTCTTTATTGGATTCTATAAATTGCTTTACTGACATAATTTATACTTTTCTTGTTTATAATAAATCAGACGCTAATTCTGATAGTTGGCTACGCTCTCCTTTTACCAGATTCACATGCGCAAAAATATCCTGTCCGCGCATCTTATCCACCATATAAGCCAACCCATTACTTTGGGCATCTAAATAGGGAGAGTCGATCTGTTGAACATCTCCGGTAAAAATCATCTTCGTTCCTTCTCCGGCACGTGTAATAATAGTCTTTATTTCATGAGGAGTCAGATTCTGCGCCTCATCTATAATACAGAATGTATCCGAAAGGCTTCTTCCGCGAATAAAGGCCAACGCTTCAATCACTAATTGATTATTTTTCTGCATTTCATCAATTCGCTTCACCTCCGGACTGCCAGGCGAGAATTGTCCTTTAATCACATTCAGATTATCAAATAGCGGTTGCATATAAGGCGCGACCTTTTGCTTTTCATCACCGGGCAAAAAACCAATATCTTTATTTGCCAGCGAAACGATAGGGCGAGCCAGCAATATTTGTTTATACGTGTCTGCCTGTTTTAAAGCAGCAGCTAAAGCCAATAAGGTTTTACCCGTTCCCGCCTTACCGGTAAGCCCCACCAATTTAACATCCGGATCATTCAATATTTCAAAAGCAAAGCTTTGCTCAGCATTACGAGGCTGAATACCATAATTCGTTCCCTTCTCTACTTTTTTTAACTTACCGGTAAACGGATTGTAACGCACCAACACCGAATTACGTATACTTTTAAGAATAAAACAATCATTGGGCTTCAATAAGTTTTTATGTTCAAAACTGTCTGCATCCACTCCTTCTGTTTTATTATAGATTGCATCAATCAAATCCGGATCTATATTTTCATACGTTTCATGCGCCTTATCAAAAGCGTCTACATTAACAACTTTATCCGTTATATAATCTTCAACCAGAATACCCAAAGACCGGGCCTTCATCCGCAGATTAACATCCTTGGTAACTAAGATAGTCTGCATCTTGGGTTTCTTTTCGGCAATAGAAAGCGCACAGGATAAGATTCGATGATCTGCCGTACGTTCCGGAAAAGAAAGTGCAATCTTCTCCTGATATTTATCTCCTGTTACAACATAAAGATTTCCCATTCCGATTCCGAGCGAAACTCCCTTCAGAAAAAGATCGTTATTGGTCAGCGCATCAAGCTCGCGAACAAATTCGCGTGCATTATAGTTAATCTGGTCGCTACCTTTTTTAAAGCGATCTAATTCTTCCAGCACCACTATCGGAAGATAAATATCATTTTCCTGAAAGTTCTCAATACATTTGTAATCATGAAGAATAACATTGGTATCCAACACGAAATTTTTCTTTGCTCCCATGACTTTCTCTTTTTATATTTGTGCTACTAATATAACAAGATTTCCGTCATTTTTCCTTTCCTTGGTTTTTAAATTATTATTACAGACCATAATCGTCATAAATAATGCAAAAAAGCGACCTATAAATAAGTCGCTTTTAAAATTATATTTTTAAAACAATTTATCTCAGTCTATTTAATGAACGAACCAAAGCTTCGTCTGCACCGATATTACGTATTGCCAGATAATTTAAAACAATACTAACTGCAGGAAATGAAGCTGCATATTTCAACGCATAGTTAAGTTCGCCAAACTCTCCTTTAAAGCCGTAAATCAAATAAGCAAACAATCCGTAAAACCCAAAAAGCAGAATTGTATTAAAGATCGTCAGTCGTATCTGAAGCATCCTCTTTTTAAACAGGAATATGGTAATCAAGGCTATCGCCAAAACAACAGCATCCAAAACCAACAAACCCCAGGTAGGATATATCAGTTCTTTCTCTCCCTGCAGCGTATTCAACCCGAATACATCAAACGAAAAAAAATGATCTCCGGACTGCAATACCGAAAGAGGTAAAAAAAGTAATGAAAGCATCAATATGGACACTAACAATAAATAGACTGTCTGAATTCTCTGTAGCATAATCGTTCAGGGTAATCAAAGAGTAGATTAGAAGTTATTCTTTTCTTTCGCCGGATTTCTGTAATAAACCTTTCCCTCTTCGTATTCCTGTGTCGCGATCAATGTAGGCTTGGGAAGCTTTTCGTAATAGCGGGAGATTTCGATCTGCTCGCGATTTTCAAAAACCTCTTCCAGATTATCATTGTACGAAGCAAACTCCTGAAGTTTCCTTTCAAGATCCTGCTTCATTTCAACAGACAGCTGATTTGCTCTTTTCCCTATAATCATCACGGTTTCATAAACATTGCCCGTATCTTCAGACAATTTCATCATATCACGTGTGATTGTATTTGCCGGAGCATTTGATTTTCTGTAATCCATAAAATTATTTAGTTAATTATTTTGTCTTTATCGATCAATAAATATTCGTTATCCGTTCATTGGCATAGTTAAAGAAGCGCTCTGCCTGACGAAGATATTTTCCTTCCGGATATTCATTCACATAGTTGTAATATTCATCAACTACCTCACGATATCTCCCCTGCAATTTTTCGTCTACACTAACACGGGCCAGTTCGTATTTACTTTGCATCACGATATAAAAAAACTCTTCTCTGTGTTTAGAGTAAGGATAGTTTTTCAACGCGTTTTGTGCCGTAATCACTGCCGACTGGAAGTTATTCCCCATATACGTACCCAGATTAAAATACAAACGTGTAGCCAACAATTCTTTAAAAGCCAGTTTTTCTTGTAGCTCAAACAGAATAGTTTGCGCCTGTTCTGCCCGCTCACTCTGAGGATAATATTCCAGATAAAGCTGCAACTGAGCGATAGCATCATAAGTTTGTCTTTGATCTAAACGGGCATCCGGCGAATCCAGATACAACCCATATCCGGAATAGAAACGGGCTAATTCCGTAAATTCACCTTTCGGATAGTTTGTATAGTAGGTGTTGAAATATTGAGACGCCGTAACATAGTCTTTCTGCCCATAATAGCTCTGAGCTAACAAATATAATGACTCTTCCGCTTTTCCCGAACCCTTGAAGATGGTCACCAATTCTTCCAGCAATGTAGCAGACTTGGTGTATTGTTTTGCATTGAAATATTTTTTAGCATATGAATATTTCAACTCATAATCAGTACTCTTCAGTATCTTATTATACTCCCCGCAGGAGGCAAACAAGACAGTCATCACGGTCAAAAAAAATAGAACCTTTTTCATTCGTATGCTTTTAGCGCACAAAGTTAAGGTTTCCTTAGGAGATTTGAAAACCTTAAACGTTAATATTTACAACTTATACAGGTCGCTGGCGGCAAGTAAAATCAGTTTGTTCGATTTCAGAACCTCCACACAACGCTCCAGATTATCAGGGCGTATTACAATATTAGCATCTTCTCCTTGTGAAAAAGCATACATATATTCTACAAATATCTCCGCTTTCGTAATAATTTCCATCACTTTTGCCAACGATCCGGGCACATTCGGGCAGCGCAGACAAACCACATCCGTAACACTCACCGCATAGCGTTGCTCCTTTAATATCCCGATAGCTTTATCTTCATCCGAGACAATAAGACGCAAGATTCCGAAGTCAGAATTCTCGGCAACAGTAAATGCCGTCAGGTTGATACCAGCGTCTCCGAGCAGCTTGGCTACTTCAGTAAAACGCCCCCGTTTATTCTCCAAAAAAATAGACAATTGTTTGATTAACATAGCTCCTCCTTATTTTATGGGGTTTAAACTAATTTACGATTATCGATCACACGTTTTGCTTTTCCCATGCTGCGTTCGATGCTTCTGGGTTCAACCAATTTCACCTTAGGCTGTATGCCGATAACACTTTGCATCCGATCCGTTATTTTTTTCTTCAATTCAATCATCCTGCTCATCTCATCCGAATAAAATTCGGTTTTCACCTCTACCTGAATTTCCAGAGTATCGGTATTTTTCACACGGTCTACCAAAATCAGATAATGCGGCTCAAACTCCGGTAATTCCAAAATTACGGATTCTATCTGAGACGGAAATACATTTACACCACGGATAATCAACATATCGTCACTACGACCGAGAATGCGCGCCATACGAACAGTAGTTCTTCCGCAAGCACATTTTTCATAATTCAGCGAAGTCAGGTCGCGCGTGCGATAACGGATCATTGGCATGCCTTCTTTGGTTATTGCCGTAAAAACCAGTTCGCCTTGCTGTCCCGGCTTTACCGGCTGCAAAGTAACCGGATCCACTATTTCCGGAAAGAAATGATCCTCCCACAAGTGCGTCCCGTCCTGACATTCGCATTCCCCTCCTACTCCCGGACCGATAATCTCGGTCAAACCGTATATATCGTACGCTTTAATACCTAAAGACTCTTCTATTTCTTTTCGCATGTTTTCAGTCCAGGGCTCGGCTCCGAAAATACCGGTTTTCAGTTGAAATTCTTCCCGGGGAATACCGGAGTCTTTGATTGTTTCACCCAGAAACAAGGCATAAGACGGCGTACAAGCCAAGACTTTCGCACCAAAATCATGCATTAATTGTATTTGTTTCTGCGTATTCCCGCTACTCATCGGAATCACCGTGCCACCAATATTTTCAATACCACCATGCAATCCCAATCCACCCGTAAACAAACCATACCCGTAAGCAACCTGCACCATATCTTGCTTGGTTACACCTACAGCCGTCAGACAACGAGCCACCACTTCACTCCAAATAGACAAATCCTTCCGGGTATAACCAACCACAATCGGCTTGCCTGTCGTTCCGGAAGAAGCATGAAGGCGAACAATTTCCGACATCGGAGCCGCCATCAGGTCAAAAGGATAATTATCCCTCAGGTCCTGTTTCACGGTAAAAGGCAGTTTCACTATATCGTCAATTGTCTCTATATCATTGGGTGTAACTCCCATTTCCTGCATCTTTTTTCTATAAAAAGGCGTGTTATGATAAACCCGTTCAACTACCCGTTTCAAACGAATACCCTGTAGTTTACGCATCTCGTCCCGCTCCATGCATTCAATCGTCTCATTCCAAATCATCGTATTAGTTTGTTGTTTTGTTATAGTCAGTAATTAAAAACACCCGCAAAATAACAACTTTTTTTCGACACAAGGGAATAGAAACAAGCATATTAATAAGAAGCTGTTTTGAATTTATTCTCTACTAATTTTTATTAAGTATAATTTGGAATCAGGTAGAATTGGGGAGTAACCATGTTTTCAACATCACTATGAATCAAAAAAAACATAAGTATGA
>DAIPZX010000125.1:0-6516 GCA_036781995.1 Massilibacteroides sp.
TCTTTGCGAGGAACGAAGTGACGAAGCAATCCAGAGGGGGCGTAGATTAGATTGCTTCGCTGCGCTCGCAATGACGGTGCGGTGTTTGATGATACCGGGATGCTATTTTAGATGTTATTTTGAATGCGTTTGCCCTGTTTTAGTATTAGTTTGTCTGTCCTTTATAATAAGCATAACGTTTCATAACCTGTGAAACATAGTTTGCCGTTTCCGAACCACGAAGATACCCGAATTTACAGATGGGATCATTATAATAAAGTGGTTCGCTTTTCAATCTGACGTATTCGGCCACGTTATTATCCCAGACCGATGGATCTTTGCCGTACTTAGCGGCTAATTTCTGCGCGTCATAAATATGTCCGATCCCGGCATTATAAGCTGCCAATGTAAACTTTATCTTTTCCCGGGGATCAGTAATCTTTTGAAACCCTTTACGAAATTCAGCTAAACAGCGTACTGCCGTATGAACCGAGATATCCGGATCTTGTAATTCGTGCGGACTCACGCCAAAACCTCTTGCGGTTCCGGGCATAATGCCCATTAACCCTTGTGCGCCTGCCCATGAAACGAGTCTTGTCTTGAATCTTGATTCTTGATAAGCGATTGAAGCCAGTAATTGCCAATCCCAACCGAGCGCAGGAGCGTGTTTTTTGAACGAAGAGTCGAATGGCGATACTTGTCCGTCTTTTATTTCAGGCGTATCACTCGTTTCTGAGATTTTACTTAGTTCAAAATAACGTTTTGAAGTAGCCCTGAATACGCGTTTGCCGGTATTGTTGGACGACCATTCGTCTATTGCTGTAGCCAGATCAGGACTTTCCTTATTTACTATCCAAGAGGAGCGTTGTGTAAAACTGATCGTTAAGTTGACGTTGATATTCCAGTGATAGGTTTTATTCAACCGGGCGAGGTTGTCGTCACTCACTGTATAGCTGATCTCGCCTTTCGATACTTTTTCAATCAGGTCTTCCGCGGTGATGGAATCGTCTTGTATTTCCTGAATCAGGATACCGCCGCCCAGTTCTTGATTCAGATTGTGTAAACGTTCGGAGTATTTCGTGTTTGTTTTAACGTATATCTCTTTGCCAATAAGTTCTGTAACGTTTTTTAGTATTGTATCGCCTTTATTAGCTCGTTGTACTAAGACCTGGTTAGTCAACGCTTCGTAACCACAGAAAAGCAAGTCTTTTTTGAGTTCGTTGTTTACAAAAACAGGGTAGGCGGCAATATCCGCTTCGCCCGTTTTTATCATTTCTATCAGTTGGGAGACGCTTCCGGCTACGAGAACGGTTAGTTCCAGATCGTTAGAATTTGCAAAATCTTTGATCAGATCATATTCGTAACCCATTTCTTCCGTTTTATACCGGAAATAGGATGTGGAGCTGTATAACGTTACAGCTTTTATTTCACCGGCTTCTTTGATCTGAACCAGATCACGTATTTCGTTCTCCGGCTTTTTAGAACTGATGCAACCGGCGAACAGGCTGAAAGAGAAAAAATATAAAACCCCCTTTCTGAGCATAGAGCGTGCGTTTTTTTTATTTTTTTTCCAATAAGACTACATTTTCCACATGATGCGTATGAGGAAACATATCAACAGGTCTAACCTTCTTTACGGCATATTTTGCGCTAAGCAGATTAAGATCTCTTGCTTGTGTAGCAGGATTACAACTTACATAGACAATCCGCTTAGGCTCGGCGTTGAGGATCGTATTAACCACATCGTCATGCATTCCGGCACGGGGAGGGTCTGTAATAATTAGGTCAGGTTGTCCGTTTTGTTTAATAAAGTCGTCAACCAGCATATCTTTCATATCTCCTGCATAAAAAAAAGTATTGGTTATGCCATTCAGATTGGAATTCACGATCGCGTCTTCTATGGCTTCCGGAACATATTCGATTCCGACTACTTTTTTTGCCTGACGAGCTATGAAATTGGCGATAGTACCTGTTCCGGTATATAAGTCATACACCACCTCGTTTCCGGTCAGTCCGGCAAATTCACGGACGATTTTATACAGATTATACGCCTGTTCGCTGTTTGTTTGATAAAAAGATTTGGCGCCAACCTTAAACTGAAGTCCTTCCATCTCTTCGATCATATGATCTTTTCCTGCAAAAACACATATGTCCTGATCGGTAATGGTATCGTTGCATTTCTCATTGATTACATATAATAAAGAAGTGATTTCCGGAAATTCCTCCTGTAGATAACGAAGCAAGGCTTCACGCTTTTCCTTGTCTTCATAATAAAAAACGACAACTACCATCAGATCGGCGGTAGAAGAGCTGCGTATCATCAAGGTACGTATAAAACCTTCCTGATTGCGGAGGTCGAAGAATGGATAACCTTCGTGAGACAAGCAATAGGCTTTTACTGCCAGCCTGATCTTGTTTGATATTTCACTTTGCAGCCAGCATTTGTTAATATCCAGCACTTTGTCAAACATGCCCGGAATATGAAAGCCTGCCGCATCCATGCAATCAAATTTAGCTCCGGATTTAACTTCCTCGTCTGTCAGCCATTTTTTATTTGAGAACGTGAATTCAAGTTTGTTTCGATAGTATGTCGTACGCCCGGATCCTAAAATAGGCTGGATTTCCTCCATTTCTACTTTCCCGATACGGGTAAGATTATCTATAACTTGTTGCTGTTTGTATTTTAATTGTTCTTCGTAAGGAAGATGTTGCCATTTGCAACCGCCGCAAACTCCAAAATGTTCGCAGAAAGGTTCTGCGCGTTGCGGCGAATATTCATGGAAGTGGACTGCGCGTCCTTCGGCATAACTGTTTTTCTTTCTTGTCAACTGGATATCAACCACGTCTCCCGGAGCTACATAAGGTATAAACACGACATAGTCGTTCACTTTCGCTATTGCTTTTCCTTCAGAGCCAACACCGGTAATCATTACCTTTTCTAAGAGAGGTAACTGCTTCTTTCTTTTTGCCAATTTCTTTACATTTAAAATTTTGCCACACAAATGTACATATTTACTTGATAACACAATATCAGATAGTTGTAAAACACATATTTTACCTATTGTTCTTTATTACTAATAAACATTAAATAGCATATATTTGCATAAATGTAAAGTCGAGATTGCAAAATAAGTCTAATAATAACTATCTGATTATGGAAAAGAAAAGAGTGTACACCTTTGGGAATGGAAAAGCCGAAGGAAAAGCAGATATGAAAAATCTGCTTGGAGGTAAAGGAGCAAACCTGGCCGAAATGAATTTAATCGGGGTGCCGGTTCCTCCGGGATTTACGATTACAACTGAAGTTTGTGCCGAATATTACGAATTGGGACAAAGTAAGGTAGTTGAATTATTGACAAAAGAAGTCGAAAACGCCGTGGCGAATATCGAAGGGTTAATGAGGGCTAAATTTGGCGATATCGAGAACCCGCTTTTGGTTTCGGTTCGTTCCGGAGCCCGTGCTTCCATGCCGGGTATGATGGATACAATCCTTAATCTGGGTTTAAATGATGACGTGGTTGAAGGATTAGTTCGCAAGACAGGCAACGCGCGCTTTGCGTGGGACTCCTATCGTCGTTTTGTGCAGATGTATGGCGATGTTGTATTGGGCATGAAACCAACCAATAAAGAAGACATTGACCCGTTTGAAGCCATTATTGAGGAGGTAAAAGAAGAGAAAGGTGTAACGTTAGACAATCAATTGACCGTTGACGACCTGAAAGAATTAGTCGTAAGATTTAAAATTGCCGTTAAGAAACAAACAGGAAAAGACTTTCCGACCAATGCTTATGAACAATTATGGGGAGCTGTTTGTGCCGTATTTAATTCATGGATGAACGAGCGTGCTATTCTTTATCGTAAGATGGAAGGAATTCCTGCCGAGTGGGGAACAGCTGTTACAGTTCAGGCGATGGTGTTTGGTAATATGGGGGATACTTCTGCTACCGGTGTTTGTTTTTCAAGAGATGCCGGCAGTGGTGAAGACTTGTTTAATGGTGAATACCTGATCAACGCACAAGGTGAAGATGTGGTAGCCGGTACGCGTACCCCTATGCAGATTACCAAGATCGGTTCTCAGCGCTGGGCGGAACTTGCCGGAGTGTCTGAAGAAAAACGGGCAAGCGAATTTGCTTCGCTGGAAGAAACCATGCCCGAAATCTATCAAGAATTGGATGCGATCCAGACCAAACTTGAAAAACACTACTGTGATATGCAGGATATGGAGTTTACCGTACAAGACGGAAAACTCTGGTTTCTCCAAACCCGTAGCGGTAAACGTACCGGTTTTGCGATGGTGAAAATTGCCATGGACTTGTTGAAACAAGGCATGATTGATGAGAAAACGGCTTTGAACCGTGTTGAACCTAATAAGCTGGATGAGCTGCTGCACCCCGTGTTTGATAAGAACGCCTTGAATAAAGCAAAAGTATTGGTAAAAGGATTGCCGGCTTCTCCGGGAGCTTCCACAGGGCAGATCGTATTCTTTGCTGAAGATGCAACGGAATGGGCGGAAGAAGGTAGAAAAGTTGTTTTAGTACGTATTGAAACATCTCCTGAGGATCTGGCGGGAATGGCTGTTGCCGAAGGTATCCTGACCGCGCGTGGAGGTATGACTTCTCATGCCGCCGTTGTTGCTCGCGGCATGGGAAAATGCTGTGTGTCCGGTGCAGGAGCTTTGAATATTGACTATAAGAAAAAAACAATTGAAATAAACGGCAAACTGCTAAAAGAAGGCGACTATATTTCGATTAACGGAACCACCGGCGAAGTGTATGACGGGCAGGTAGAAACAATTGCGGCGGAAGTGTCCGGAGATTTTGATGAACTGATGAAACTGGCTGATAAATACACCAAATTGGAGGTTAGAACAAATGCGGATACACCGCATGATGCTCAGATCGCGCGTGATTTTGGCGCTGTGGGTATCGGACTTTGCCGTACGGAACATATGTTCTTTGAGGGTGAAAAGATCAAGGCTATGCGTGAGATGATCCTTGCCGAAAATGCCGAAGGACGCACCAAAGCATTGGCAAAGATATTACCTTATCAACAAGATGACTTTAAAGGAATCTTCAAGGCGATGGACGGTTTCCCCGTTACGGTTCGTCTGCTCGATCCTCCTTTACATGAGTTTGTTCCCCACGATCTGAAAGGTCAGGAGGATATGGCAAAAACAATGGGTGTATCTGTTGACGTAATTAAACAACGTGTTCATGCATTGAGTGAGCAGAATCCGATGTTGGGACATCGCGGTTGTCGTTTGGGTAATACCTATCCGGAAATTACGGAGATGCAAACCCGCGCTATTCTGGGAGCTGCCCTTGAATTGAAGAAAGAAGGAATAATGGCAAAACCGGAAATCATGGTTCCGCTGACAGGTATCCTTTATGAGTTTAAAGAACAGGAAACTGTGATCAGAAATACGGCCGAAGCACTATTTGCTGAAAAAGGCGACCGGATTGACTTTAGTGTCGGAACAATGATAGAAATCCCCCGTGCCGCGTTAACGGCAGACCGTATTGCTTCTTCTGCGGAATTCTTCTCTTTCGGTACAAATGACTTGACGCAGCTTACATTCGGCTATTCGCGTGATGATATCGCCTCCTTCTTGCCTGTATATCTTGAAAAGAAGATTTTGAAAGTCGATCCGTTCCAAGTGTTAGACCAAAATGGAGTAGGGCAGTTAGTTCGTATGGCTACGGAAAAAGGTCGTTCAGTCCGTCCGGATTTGAAATGCGGTATTTGCGGAGAGCATGGCGGCGAACCTTCTTCCGTAAAATTCTGCCACCATGTGGGCTTGAACTACGTATCCTGTTCTCCTTTCCGTGTGCCTATCGCTCGTTTAGCAGCAGCCCAGGCAGCTATTGAAGGCTAAGCTGTATAATGTAAATATAGATAATGAGAAAGGGTGTTCGGGTGCGGATGCCCTTTCTTGTCAATGCTGACAACAGTTCTTGCGCCCCTTGAATAGTTACCCTTCGATTTGTGATTTGATAAATGATACGAATAGCGTATAGGCTGGCGGAGCAAATAAAAAAATGTATTTTTGCAGTCATTATTAATCATGTATATATGGCGTGTATCATAAATATAGAAACGTCGACACGTGTTTGTTCGACAGCGCTGTCCATTGATGGGGTGACAGTTTTTAATGAAGAATCTTTTGAAGGACCGTCTCATGCGGTTTTGCTTGGTGTTTTTGTTGAAAAAGCGTTAGCTGAAGCCAAGGCTAAGGGATGTGTGCCGGATGCTGTGGCCGTGAGTAGCGGTCCCGGTTCTTATACCGGGTTGCGAATAGGTGTTTCCTTGGCTAAAGGAATATGTTTTGGTTCTAATATTCCGATAATAGGACTTCCAACCTTGAAGATTATGGCACATGCTGCGATCGGTAAACAGCATGATCCTGAAGGTATTTATTATCCGATGCTTGATGCCCGCCGAATGGAAGTCTACTCGTCTTGCTTTAATGGAACCGGACAGGAGATACGTGAAACAAAAGCAGAGATTATAGAGCCGGGCTTTTTAAGTGATATACCG
>DAIPZX010000126.1:0-6429 GCA_036781995.1 Massilibacteroides sp.
GCTAAAATCCATAATATTCCGGTTCGTTTATTGAATACGATGCAGCCGGATGCTCCAGGTACATTAATTTCTAATAAATTAGAAAAAGGAAAGATCAAAGCTATAGCTGCAAAGGATAATATTGTATCGATTAAGATCAAGAGCGGGCGTATGTTGCTGGCTACAGGTTTTCTACGCAAGGTGTTCGAGATTTTTGAAGATCACAAGACTCCCATTGATATGGTTACAACATCTGAAGTTGGGGTTTCGGTCACGATTGACAACCGCAAGCATTTGGAGGAGATCGTAGATGATCTGAAAAAATACGGAACAGTAATGGTAGATGAAAATCTGGTCATTATATGTGTTGTAGGCGACTTGGAATGGGATAACGTAGGATTTGAAGCCCGCATTATTTATGCACTAAAAGATATACCCGTACGAATGATTTCTTACGGTGGAAGTAATTATAATGTTTCCTTACTCGTGAAGGCTTCTGATAAACAGAGGGCACTTCAGGCATTAAGCACTCATTTATTTAATAACTAATGGAAAGAGGACAGCTTATTTAAACTGTCCTCTTTTTTTCTATAAAAACAGTTCACGATGATTAAAGGCATATTCCCTGTTGAGAAGTTTAAAAATCTTCCAACCCCTTTTTATTATTACGATATAGACCTGCTGAAGAAAACGTTGGATGTTGTCAAGGCGGAATCCGGAAAACATGATTATCATATCCATTATGCGGTAAAAGCCAATGCGAACGCTCGTTTGCTTTCAATCATAGCTTCTTATGGTTTTGGAGCTGACTGTGTGAGTGGAGGCGAAGTACAGGCTGCTTTAGACGCCGGTTTTCCTCCTGAAAAAGTGGTGTTTGCAGGAGTGGGTAAAGCTGATTGGGAAATAAACTTAGGACTGGATAATACTATTTTCTGTTTCAACGTAGAGTCTGCTGTTGAATTGGATATCATTAACGAATTGGCAGCAGCAAAAGGTAAGGTCGCTTCAGTTGCCTTGCGTATTAATCCGGAGGTTGACGCACATACACATGCTAAGATCACTACCGGAATGAAAGAAAATAAATTTGGAATCAACCTCAGCTTACTCAATGGTGTATTGGATAAATTTTCAGTGTTGAAGAATGTAAAGCTAATAGGAATCCATTTTCATATAGGCTCCCAAATCACAGATATGTCTTCGTTTCAAGACTTGGCTATTCGTCTGAATGATTTGCAAGACAAACTGGAGGTTCGTGGAATTGAGGTGAAAAATCTCAACTTTGGAGGTGGCTTGGGTATTGATTATTACCATCCGAATCATTTGGCTATTCCTGCTTTTGACAATTATTTCTCTGTATTCCACAGACTGCTGAAACTTCGTCCGGGGCAACAAGTGCATTTCGAACCGGGGCGTTCAATTGTAGGACAGTGTGGTTCGCTTATATCTAAAGTGTTATATGTCAAAGAAGGCGAAACAAAGAAGTTTGCCGTTATGGACGCCGGTTTTACGGAGTTGATTCGCCCGGCTATGTATGATGCTTATCACCGCATGGAGAATATCACGAGTGAGGAAGAACCGGAATTGTATGACGTTGTAGGTCCGATTTGTGAGTCTTCTGATGTGTTTGGGAAAGACGTTGAGTTGAATAAAGCGCATAGAGGCGACCTGTTGGCTTTCCGTTCTGCCGGAGCTTATGGCGAAGTGATGGCTTCCCAATATAATTGCCGCCAACTTCCAAAGGCGTTTTTCTCTGATTCTCTGTAATAGTTTTTGTACATTTGTACATTAAGAGGTATGTAAATGGAAAAACTATTCACTTTTTCAGAGGTTGAGTTCGTTATAGCCGGTCTATTGGGCGGGTTATTTTTGATTCAGTTATTGTTTTTGCTAATCGTTTATTTACGTCCTTATCGCGTAGCAAAGAAGAAAGCGAAAAGGGTAGTGCCGGATGAAACGGCAACGCCTCCTGTATCCGTTATCATATATGCGAAAAACGAATCGGAAAATTTACTGGCTAATCTGCCATCTATCCTTACACAAGACTATCCGTGTTATGAAGTAATTGTCGTTAATGACGGTTCGACCGATGAGAGCGCGGAGGTGTTGAAGCGTTTTGAATCCGGGTATAAGCATCTTTACCATACCTATATCCCGGAAGAAGCAAAATACCTGAGTCGTAAAAAGCTGGCGCTGACTGTTGGGATAAAAGCTGCTAAATATGATGTTCTTCTTTTTACCGAAGCCAATTGTCATCCGTTGTCTGATAAGTGGGTAAAGACTATGGCTCAGAACTTTGTGTCGGAAAAGAGTTTTGTGTTAGGGTATTGCTCGTATGGTTCTTACAAAGGTTTTATGCAAAAACTGATTGCTTATGATAATTTGATTATTGGTTTGCAGTACCTTTCTTCTGCTTTAGCTAAATCTCCTTATACCGGCAACGGGCGTAACCTGGCTTACCGGAAAGAAGAGTTTTTCAAGCACAAAGGATATTATAAATCTCTGAATCTTCATGCCGGAGATGATGACTTGTTTGTTAATGAAGCGGCGACAAAAAAGAATACGTCTGTAGAATACCGTGCGGATAGTCTTACTGCCATGAGAAAGATTGATTGTTTTTCTGTCTGGAAGGAAATGAAAGTATCCCGTGCGGCTACCCGGCGCTATTACAAAGGATGGGCGTTGAGCCGTTACCGTCTGGATACAATCCTGTATTTTTTGTTTCTTATCAGTGTCATTATTGCAATCTGCGTTGGGGTTACGGGCAATCCTTTGCTGGCTGTATGTGGTGGATTTTTTTACCTGCTTTTAATGCTTTCCAAGACTGTTGTCTTCTATAAATCCGCGAAACTGTTACAGCAAAAAACCGCTGTATTCCTGTTGCCGATATTAGAAATTTGTTCTCCGCTGTTTAATTTATACGTTCGCATTTACCGCTCATTCCGGGGGAAGAAAGATTACACCTTTAACCTGAGTTAATAAGAAGCTGTTTATTCAAATCTGATGCTGCGGGCGGGTGCTATTTTAGTAATGACATAGGATGGTCCTAACATCATCAGCATGGCGGCAGTGAGCGCTCCGATGTTTAATAAAAGGAAAGACGTTACACTTAAACTGATTGGAACTGTGTCCATATAGTATGTTGCGGGGTCTAACCTGATTATGCCGAACCGATACTGAATCCAACAGAGGAGCAATCCGATGGCATTTCCCCAGAGCATACCTTTCCCGATCAGAAAGAAAGAAATATAGAGAAATATCTTTCGGATACTGGTGTTGTTTTGTCCCAGGGCTTTCAATATACCGATCATATTGGTTCGTTCAAGAATGATAATGATGAGTCCTGAGATCATGGCAAACCCTGCTACAGCCATCATCAATATCAGAATAACAACTACGTTCATATCCAATACATCCAGCCAACTGAATATCATTGGGTTCAGCTCTTTAATCGAACGGGTGTAAAACGTATTTCCATTGCGATCCTGCTTCTCTGCCATATGGAAATAAATATCCTCTGTGATCGGATCGATCCTGTTATAGTCGGCAACCTGCAATTCTATTCCGCTCACTTCGTCCTTTTCCCAGCCGTTCAGCCGTTGTATTTGTCTGATATCGGCGATGACGAAGAGCTTGTCGTAATCCTGGAAGCCGGTATCGTAAATACCTGTAATCGTGAATCTACGCGCACGGATATCTTCTTGCATAAAGTAGGTTAAGAATGCATCTCCAAGCTTGAGTCCCAGCAGATCACATAGATATTGAGAAATAATCACATCAGTTCCGGACTTAACCGAGTCAAGCGTGAATGCCGTGCCCTCTTTCATGTTTTTGTTGAAAAAAGACCAGTCGAAACCGGTGTCTATTCCTTTCAATACAATACCCTGAAAGTCTGTGTCGGTTTTAAGAATGCCCCATTTTGTGGCATACGTTTCAACATGTTTTACTCCGGGAAAGTGCTGCAACGCGGTAAGCAAAGAATCGCTTACGGCTATAGCCCGGGTTTCGTATGAATTGTTTGAGTCGAAATTGGTAATCTGAATATGAGAACCGAACCCGGCGACTTTTCCTCTTACTTCCTGTTTGAATCCTACCATGATAGCGACAGACAACATCATAACCGCCAGACCAAGTGCTATCCCGACCATGGCAATACGAACAGCTGGAGGAGTGGCTTGTTTGCCGTCTTCCTTGTTGAAATGTATCTTTCTTGCTATGAATAGCTCCAGATTCATGGACTATGGATCAGATTACACGTCCCGGATAGGCTTCGAGAGCTTTTGCTAATACTTCAAGAGCCTTGGCCAATTCTTCTTTTTTGAGTACATAAGCGATACGAACCTCATTTTTTCCCAATCCCGGCGTAGTGTAAAAGCCAGACGCCGGAGCCATCATGATGGTCTGTCCTTCGTACTCAAAGTCACTCAGGCACCAGGCGCAGAACTTGTCCGCATCATCAACCGGAAGTTTTGCCACGGTATAAAAGGCGCCCATGGGAATAGGAGAGTAGCAACCGGGGATGCGGTTGATCCCATCAATGAGGAACTTTCTTCGCTCCACATATTCATTGTATACCTCCAGCATATAATCTTCCGGAGTATTGAGAGAGGCCTCAGCCATGATTTGCCCGATCAAAGGAGGACTCAGGCGAGCCTGGCACCACTTCATGACATTTTCTTTTACCTGCTGATTTTTGGTGATTAGCGCTCCGATACGAATGCCGCATTCACTGTATCTTTTGGATACGGAATCTACTAATACAACATTGTTTTCGATGCCTTCCAGATGGAATGCCGAAATATAAGGCGCCCCTGTATAGCAGAACTCACGGTATACCTCATCGGAGAAAAGAAAAAGATCGTTCTTCCTGACAATGTCACGAAGCTGGTTCATTTCTTTCTGTGTATATAGATATCCTGTAGGGTTGTTTGGGTTGCAGATCAGAATCGCTTTCGTTCTTGGCGTGATCAGTTCTTCAAAACGTTCGATAGAAGGAAGCGCGAAGCCTTCTTCTATTGTTGATGGAACCGTTTTGATAACAGCACCGGCAGAAATAGCAAAAGCCATATAGTTGGCATAAGCCGGTTCGGGAACGATGATTTCGTCTCCCGGGTCAAGGCAAGCCATAAAGGAAAAGAAAACGGCTTCCGAACCACCTGTTGTAATGATAATGTCATCAGCAGTTACATCTATCTTGAACTTGGCATAATACTTAACCAGCTTTTCGCGAAAACTGAGGTTGCCTTCACTTGGAGAATATTCCAACACTTTGCGGTCTACCGCTCGCATCGCCTCCATGGCTACTTCCGGAGTTGGCAGATCCGGCTGGCCGATATTGAGGTGATATACTTTATGTCCTTTAGCTTTAGCTTTATTGGCCAAGGGTACAAGCTTACGAATTGGCGAAGCAGGCATGTTAAGCCCCCGTTGTGAAATATTAGGCATTCTCTGTTATTTAGTAAATAAAAATATCCATTCAGTTTAAAAATGATGCAAAAATAGCGTAAGTCGCTAAAAGGTGCAAATATAACCAGCCTTATCTTCCTGTTGCCGGCGAATCTTTACTTGCGTGCATTGTGGATAAGAAGGCATTTTCATCAATTGCTTTTACTTCTTCTTTCAGGTGTGGGATATCTTTACGTTCGGCGATCATGAAAATAATATCTTTTTCTTTGCCTTCATACATGCCGCGACCATGCAGGAAGGTGCCCCTCATCTTCATTTTATCTACGATCATTTCTTTCATGTCTTGTGTTTTTGTGGAAACAATAAAGACAGCCCGGTTGGGATTCTCGACCTGAAACATTTCCACAATCTTGCCAAAGACGAAAATCGTGAACCAGGAATACAAAGGCACCGCCCAATCCTGAAAGACAATCAACCCGAGGATAACGATACAGGAATCCACGATAATGATCATATTGCTGACCTTCATGTTGGTGTTATTGGCTATCACGCGTGCCAATACATCCGACCCTGCACTTGTGCTATCCGCCCGGAATACGCAGGTAACGCCTAATCCTAAGATTGCTCCGCCGTAAAAACAAGCGATAAAACGATCGTTTTCCACCAAAGGCTCACTTCCCACGAGGTAGGAAATCGTGTCTGTAAAAATGGAAATCAGAAGAAAAGTGACGACTGTTTTAGGACCGGAAGACAAGCCGAGCTTTTTCATGGCAAGAAACAGGAGAGGGATGTTAAAACAGAGCGCGGTCGCCCCCATCGGTAATCCTTCGGGGAAGATTGGAAACAAACCTTGTGTTACGTGGTGGATAACAATGGAAATACCATATACTCCGCCGGGAACGATTTTGTAAGGAGCTAAGAAAATCACATAACTGAGCGCTTGCAAAAAAGCGCCGATAACAATTAATGTATAGGCGCCTGTGTTTTTTTTTAACGTGGTGTGAAGTGTCATGCTTTGTTTTGTGCGTGCGTAAATACTGCCGCAAA
>DAIPZX010000127.1:0-6387 GCA_036781995.1 Massilibacteroides sp.
AAGTGGTGTATAAGTAATTGAATATCAAAGTCAATAATCGCTGAATAGTTACCTATCCTTGTTTTAAATGTTAATCTTTGTTATTTATGATTCCATTGTGTACAGTAAACAGATATATAATATACATTTGACAACTATGTCAAACATATTCGTCAGACGTGGTTGACAAAATAAGTATATGATTATGAAACAAGAGGAAAATAAAGATGTAGAAACCCGTATCTTAAAGGCTGCCGAGCAGGTTTTTGTAAGAAAAGGTTTTGATGCTGCCACAATGGGCGATATTGCCAATGAGGCGGGGATAGGGCGAACTTCTTTGAATTATTATTTCCGTACAAAGGAGATGTTATTTGAAGCTATACTTGGAGACTTAATGGAAAAGATATTGCCTAATATAGCTCAGATTGTGGATGAAGAAACGCTTTATCAGGACAAAATTAAAAAAATTATCAGGCTGTATTTGCAAATAATCAGGAAGAATCAGCTGATTCCTTTTTTTGTGATAAACGAGTTTCAGCGTAATCCGGAGCATTTGTTGCAGTTTGTTTTGAAAGATCCTGTACGGGTAATTCCTCTGGTTCAATTAAAACAGTTTGTGGTTGATGAAATGGAAAAAGGCACGATCCGTAAGATACCTATCATCGATCTGGTTTCTACGTTTGTCAGTCTTATTATCTTCCCATTTTTTATAAAGAAACCGCTGACCGAACTTTTCCTGGATGGGAAAGAAGCAGGATTTGAAGAATTTATTGACAGAAGGACCGAGTTTATATACGGTATCGTAGAACAATTGCTTAATCCGAATCATAAATAGTAAAGCATAATACAATGAAATCTTATTTGCTCTTATTATTACTGTTGCTGCCCGGGATAGCGCGAGCGCAACAACAGGTTACTATCACCCAATGTTATCAATGGGCTGAAGAAAATTATCCCCAGATTCGCCAATACGGACTGATTGATCAGGCGGAGAAATATAATTTGTCCAATGCCGGAAAGTCCTGGCTTCCTCAATTAAATGTAACGGCGAAAGCTACTTATCAGAGTGATGTAACGTCTCTGCCGATTGATGTTAGTCAATTTCCCGGTGATCTATCCATACCTGTATTAAGTAAAGAACAATATCAGGTAGCTGCCGAACTGACACAGACAATCTGGGACGGGGGAGCGGTAAGCTCGGGCAGAACCTTGACAAAAGCTGAAGCTGAGGCAAACAGAAAGCAATTGCAAAGCGACTTATATGCACTGAGGGAAAGAGTAAACCAACTCTATTTCGGTTGTTTGTTACAGAAAGACTTGTTGCTGCAAAACCGTTTGCTTCAAAAGGAGCTACAAGTCAATCTGGATCGTGTACAAGCCATGATTACAAACGGAGTGGCAAATGAGTCAGACAGGGAGTTGCTGGAAGTCGAACTTCTCAATGTGCGTCAACGTGAAACAGAGATTGAGACGTCGTGCCTTGCTTATATGCGTATGCTATCCTATTTCACGGGACAAAAGGGGTTGGAGCAATCGGAATTAATGAGACCGGAGCTTCCTTCCACGCGCTTGTCCGGGGTGATTAATCGTCCGGAATTAGAAGCTTTGCAAGCGCAGAGCTTATATGTGGAATCGCAGAATAAGGTGATTACGGCCGGTTTAATGCCTCGTTTGGGCGCTTTTGTGCAAGCAGGATATGGGCGTCCGGGCTTGAATATGCTTGAAGATAAGTTTAATCCGTTCTACGTTGCCGGTATCCGGATGAGTTGGAATCTGGGGCGTCTTTATACGATCAGGAATGATCGCCGGAAAGTAGACGTGGCGCGTCATAAAATAGATGTGAGCCGGGAAACTTTTCTTTTTAATACACAAATACAATTGATCAACCAGAGCGAAGAAACCCAAAAATGGGCACGACTGGCGGAGTCGGATGAAGAAATCATACGTCTGCGAGCGAGTGTAAAGCAAGCCGCTGAAGCAAAATTGGAGAACGGTGTGATTGCTGTTTCCGATCTGATCCGTGAGATCAATGCCGAAGACCTGGCACGTCAGTCCGGCGCGATTCATCAAACACAGTATTTAATGTCTATTTATCAGCTAATGCATATAACGAATAATGAATAAGCACATGAACAAGTTAATTTATCCGGCTGTTGCAGCCCTGTTTTTGTTTAATTCCTGTGGCGATAAAAGTGAGAAATACGATGCGACAGGTGCATTTGAAGCGACTGAAATACTTGTTTCTTCCGAGGCTTCCGGAAAAATACTTTGGCTTGACGTACAAGAAGGCGATCGCCTGAATGCAGGAGACGAAGTAGGTTGTGTAGATAGTATTCAGTTGTATTATAAGAAAGAGCAATTGCGCGCAGGTCTTCGTGCGGTAGATATCGCGAAACCGGATATTCGCAAACAAATAGCGGCATTGGAACAACAGATTGCCACGGCTGAATCAGAATGTCGGCGTATGGAAAATCTGGTAAAGGCAAAGGCAGGCAACCAAAAACAGTTGGACGATATTGTGAATCAGATCGCGTTCCTGCGTAAACAATTAGACGCTCAACAATCTTCACTGAACAAGACGTTCGGAAGAGCGGATGCCGAAGCGGAAGGACTTGTCGCGCAAGTGATGCAACTGGACGATCTGATAGCAAAATGTAAAACAGTGAATCCACTGACCGGAACCGTATTGGTGAAATATGCCGAAGCAGGAGAGGTGACCGCTGCCGGAAAGCCGCTTTACAAGATAGCAGATACCGATTTGTTATTCCTTCGTGCTTATATCACCGCCGATCAGCTTTCGCAAGTGAAGAACGGACAGTCTGTTTCTGTTTATTCCGATTTTGGAAAAAATGAACAGCGTGAATATACCGGTACAATCACCTGGGTGTCGGATAAGTCTGAGTTTACGCCTAAAGGTATCCAAACCAAAAACGAACGTGCCAACCTGGTTTACGCCATTAAAATAGCGGTTAAAAATGACGGCTATCTCAAAATTGGCCAATACGGCGAAGTAAGATTCTGATGAACAGTGTGCGGATAAAAAATATAGCCAAATCTTACGGAAAGATAACTGCCGTAAGGGATATTTCCCTCGCTATTCATTCCGGGGAATTATTCGGGCTTATCGGACCGGATGGCGCCGGAAAAACAACCTTGTTTCGTATCCTTACCACGCTTTTACTGGCTGATCAGGGCGAAGCTACGGTTTGCGGGATGGATGTGCGTAAGGACTGGCGCGAAATCAGACGTATTGCCGGCTATATGCCCGGACGATTCTCCCTGTATCAGGATTTGTCTGTGGAAGAGAACCTGCAATTCTTCGCTACCGTATTTAAAACAACGGTTGAAGAGAATTACGACCTGATACATGATATCTATGTGCAGTTAGAACCGTTCGCTAAACGCCGTGCCGGAAAATTATCCGGTGGTATGAAACAAAAGCTGGCGCTTTGCTGTGCCCTGATACATCGTCCCCGCGTTTTGTTTCTTGATGAACCGACTACGGGTGTCGATCCTGTTTCGCGCAAGGAGTTTTGGGATATACTCTCCCGTATAAAAGAACAGGGGATTACGATTATTGTATCTACTCCTTATATGGACGAGGCCGCACGGTGTGACCGGATTGCTTTAATGCAGGAAGGACGCTGTTTGCGCATGGATACGCCGGAAGCTATTTGCGCTTCTTTCCCACACCGGTTGTGGGCTGTTAGCGGTAAGGATATGTATAGTCTGCTACAGGACATCAGAGAGTTTTCGGGAACGTATTCTTGCCATGCGTTTGGAGACCGGCATCATCTGGTATTAAAAGACGAAACGAAGGATACAGATGAATTAATGGCTTTTCTTACTGACAAGGGGTATTCGGAAGTAGTTATTAAGCCGTTGCAACCTTCGGTAGAAGATGTCTTTATGGATTTAAGAGGTAACTTATGAATGTAATTGAAGCAGATCGGCTAACCAAGCGTTTCGGAAGCTTTACGGCTGTAGACCGGATCAGTTTTGAAGTGAAGGAAGGGGAGATATTCGGGTTTCTCGGAGCAAACGGAGCCGGAAAAACAACCGCGATGAGAATACTCTGCGGTTTATCTCAGCCTACTTCCGGACAAGCTCGTGTGGCAGGTTACGACATCTACAAAGGAACGGAGCAAATTAAGCGGAATATAGGCTATATGAGTCAGAAGTTTTCGCTTTACGGGGATTTAAAAGTATGGGAAAATGTACGGCTCTTCGGAGGTATATACGGTTTGTCGGACAAGCAACTGGCAGAAAAAACAGATGAAATGCTTTCCATTCTGGAAATGGAAGATAAACGGGAGGTATTGGTTGACTCGTTGCCGTTGGGATGGAAGCAGAAACTGGCTTTTTCCGTCGCGATTATCCACGAACCGAAAATCGTATTTCTGGATGAACCCACAGGAGGTGTCGACCCTGTTACGCGGCGTCAGTTCTGGGAACTGATCTACCGGGCTGCAAGGCGTGGAATCACTGTATTCGTTACAACACATTACATGGACGAGGCCGAATATTGTAACCGGGTTTCGATTATGGTAGATGGGCGAATTGACGCGCTGGATAGCCCAAAGGAGTTGAAAAAGAAGTTTAATGCTACGAGTATGGACGGTGTGTTCTATTCGTTGGCGCGTAAGGCACAGAGAGGAGAATAAAAAGATGAAACAGTTTTTGTCTTTTCTGAAAAAAGAATTCTATCATATCTTCAGGGATTTGAGAACAACTATCATTATGCTGGCCATGCCCATTGCGCTTGTGGTTTTGTTTGGTTATGCTATTTCAACAGAGATTAAAAGTTCCGGTTTGGTTGTGTTGGATCATAGCCACGATTTCATGACGAAACGCATAACAGATCGTTTAATCGCAAATGAATACTTCGATTTTTATAAAGAAGCGGCCGATTATGAAGAGATTGAAACACTCTTCCGGCAGGAAAAAATAAAAATGGCTGTTGTGTTTCCTGCCGGTTTCGCTGAAAATATAGGAGCCGGTTCGGACGTTCAATTGCTGGCAGATGCCTCTTCACCCAATGAAGCGACGACTTTGATAGAGTATGCCACGATGATTATCAATATGGAGCTGAGCGAAGGGACTATGTCGCCGGCAGTAGGTATCACGCCTGTAGTTCGCTTGCTTTATAATCCGCAAATGAAAGATGCTTATAATTTTGTGCCGGGAGTGATGGGCATGATTCTGATCCTAATCTGTGCCATGATGACTTCTGTCGGGATTGTTCGCGAGAAGGAATATGGTAGTATGGAGGTGCTTTTAGTTTCTCCGCTTAAACCGGTTTATATCATTCTTGCCAAGGCTGCCCCTTATTTATTAATTAGTTTGATCATTATTCTGACTATATTATGCTTGTCTTATTTTCTATTGGATGTACCCATCAGAGGTAGTCTTTTGTTAGTTGTTATGCTATCTCTGCTGTATGCGCTGGTATCGCTTTGTCTCGGGTTGTTTGTTTCGACAGTTACGAATACGCAAAAAAACGCGATGTTGATTTGCGCCATGGTCTTAATGTTGCCTGTGATTCTGCTTAGCGGTATGATGTTTCCGATAGAAAATATGCCTTGGATATTGCAGGTTATCTCCAATATCATACCGGCTCGCTGGTATATTACAGCACTGCGTGATGTGATGATAAAAGGATTAGGCTTTATGGATATCCTGACTGAGGTAACAGTTCTTTTATCCATGGTTATAGGGTTGATTGTATTGAGTGTGAAACGTTTTAAAATCCGGTTGGAATAGATTATGAATAATTTAAGAATGCTGCGTTTTCTATTGGAAAAGGAGTTTAAACAAATCAAACGCGACCCCTTATTGCCTCGTTTGATTGTTCTTTTGCCGGTTATACAATTAATCATCTTACCATTTGCGGCAAACTTCGAAATGAAGAATGTGAATCTGGCTGTTGTTGACAATGACCGTTCAGCAGTAACCACGCAGTTGACAGATAAAATCATATCTTCCGGCTATTTCCGTCTGGTTGCGGTTGAGGGTAGTTTTGAAAATGCCTTGCCGTTTATGGAAAGTAATCGCGCGGATATCATTCTTGAATATCCGTTAGCTATGGATCAGGATTTAGGGCAGGAGGGAAGCGTTACTGTTTCTCTTACAGCCAATGCGGTAAATGGAACAAAAGCCGGACTCGGATCTTCTTATCTCGCCTCGATCATTCGTCAATATAATCTGGAACAGATGCCTTTACATACCGGCGTGCCGGTATCTGTCAAAAGCACTCATTTGTTTAATCCTCATCTGGATTATAAAGCCTACATGGTGCCGGGTATTATGGCCTTTCTGCTTACTTTAGTAGGAGGATTCCTTTCGGCGCTGAATATTGTTGCCGAAAAAGAAAAAGGAACGATAGAACAGATCAATGTAACCCCGCTG
>DAIPZX010000128.1:0-6270 GCA_036781995.1 Massilibacteroides sp.
AACCAATAGACAGAACTATACAGGGCTGAATATTGTTAATTTTGAAGAGAGAAATAGCCTAAGCCTGAAAAGGATAGGCTTAAATAGGCTTTTCAACTATAAACGATATAAACAAAATTGATTGATAATGAAAACAATTGTACTCATTCGCCACGGTGAAAGTGTGTGGAACCAGGAAAACAGATTTACAGGTTGGACTGATGTAGATCTTACAGAAAAAGGAGTGGCAGAAGCAACTAAAGCAGGTAATTTACTGAAAGAGAAAGGTTATGTTTTCGAAAAAGCCTATACTTCTTATCTGAAACGCGCGGTAAAAACCCTCAATGTCGTTCTGGACCGGATGGATTTAGATTGGATACCGGTTGAGAAGAACTGGAGATTAAACGAAAAGCACTACGGTGATTTGCAAGGGCTTAACAAAGCCGAAACAGCCGCAAAATACGGAGACGAACAGGTTCTGATCTGGCGAAGAAGTTATGACGTCGCTCCTAACCCATTGGCGGAAAGCGACCCTCGCCATCCGGGTAATGAGATTCGTTATAAGGGAGTGGACAAAGCTGATCTGCCGGCTACCGAATCATTGAAAGAGACAGTTGCCCGTATTCTTCCTTATTGGAAAGAAGTCATTTTTCCTACACTGAAGACAGCTGATCAGGTACTGGTTGCTGCTCACGGAAACAGCCTGCGTGGTATCATTAAATATCTAAAGCATATCTCTGATGAAGAAATCGTTCATCTGAATCTGCCCACTGCCGTTCCTTATGTTTTTGAATTTGACGATAATCTGAATTTAGTAAAAGATTATTTTCTGGGAGATCCGGAAGAAATCAAAAAACTAATGGACGCGGTGGCCAACCAAGGCAAGAAGAAATAAAGAAGCCAAAAAAAAGACGTTGTATGTGCAACGTCTTTTTTGGGCTTGTTCTGTATTTTCAGGAACACATATCCTTTATGATCTGAATAAGTTGTCCTCCCAATTCTTCGGCTTCTTCCATAGTATGGGCTTCCGAGTAAATACGAATGATAGGTTCGGTATTGCTTTTACGCAAATGCACCCATTTATCGGGGAAGTCAATCTTCACACCATCTATATCGGTTATATCATATTGGGCAAACTGAGTTTTCACTTTGATCAATAGACTATCCACATCTATTTCAGGAGTCAGTTCTACCTTTTGTTTAGAAATGAAGTAAGGAGGATAAGTAGCGCGTAATTCGCTCGCCTTCATTTTTTTCTTGGCCAAATGAGTCAGAAACAGAGCTATTCCCACAAGGGCATCACGTCCGTAATGGCTCGCCGGATAAATAACACCGCCGTTTCCTTCACCACCAATGATTGCGTTTGTTTCTTTCATCTTGGCAACCACATTGACCTCTCCTACCGCGGCAGCATTATATTCGCAACCGTAAGAACGGGTTACGTCTCTTAACGCGCGGCTTGAACTCAGGTTGCTTACCGTATTGCCCGGCGTATGACTCAACACGTAATCGCTAACCGCCACCAAGGTGTATTCTTCTCCAAACATAGCTCCGTTTTCACAAACAATCGCCAGCCGATCCACATCCGGATCTACCACGAAGCCGACATCAGCCTTTGCCTGAGGTATCAGGGCAGATATCTCGGTCAGATGTTCAGGCAGAGGTTCCGGGTTATGCGAAAAGTTACCATGCGGAGCGCAATGAAGTTTGAATAATTTTTTTACACCAAGGGCATACAGTAAATCCGGAAGTACAATGCCTCCTACTGAATTTACACAGTCGATAGCAACACGGAAATTAGCGGCTGCAATAGCTTTTACATCGACTAAGTCTAACGCCAAAACACTTTCTATATGTTTTTGTTTGTACGTATTATCTACTGTTACTTTACCCAGACGATCTACAGAAGCGTAAGAAAATTCTTCGGCTTCGGCCAAACGAAGTACTTCAGCACCTTCTGCCGCGTTCAGAAACTCACCTCGTTCGTTAAGTAACTTAAGCGCGTTCCATTGCTTGGGATTATGGCTGGCTGTAAGGATAATCCCTCCACAAGCCTTCTCCTGAATAACCGCAAACTCTGTTGTAGGCGTAGTAGCCAGGTCTAAATCAATTACATCAAAGCCCATTCCGGTAAGCGTACCCAAAACAATCTGCTTAACCATCGGGCCCGATATGCGTGCGTCACGCCCCACTACAATCTTGTTTGTTGTTGATTTTGTGTTTTTCCGAATAAAGGCGGCATAGGCAGAAACAAACTTAACGATCGCCAAAGGACTAAGGCCATCCTCAGGTGCACCGCCGATAGTTCCTCTAATGCCGGAAATAGATTTAATTAACGTCATAGTTTGAGCTGATTTTACTTTTCAAAAATATATCTGAATTTTTTATAATAGACCGGATCACCGCCTTGCTGTTGAGCTTGCCCGCCAACTCCAACTTTAAACGGAACAATCAGCTTTACATAAGAACTATCTCCAACTAAATTCAATGGCTCGACCATTCCTCCCCCATAAAGACCCGTGAAATCCGCATTACCATAAGCAGAAGGGCTTCCCAAAGCAAACATTAAAGGGTATTCCTGGTTATCAAAACCATCTATCGTAGAATACGTTCCTGTTCTTCCATTAATATAATCAAACTCAAAACGGCATAAAATAATTTGACCTTCAATAGCCCGGTTTCCATTACCCGAATCTATTACATTAATATATAATCCGCTGGGTAATTGAAAAAATTCATTTTCGGCAAACACACCATTTTCAGGATACTCTTTGAGTACTTTTATATCTAAGCTATCCATCAATTTTCTGATTGCTTTGCGCTCATCTTTCTGCATTTCCGCTAATGTTCTTTGCCCATTACCACAAGAAGACACTACCAGAACGGCAGCCACGATCATCATCAATATGCTAAAACTCTTCTTCATCTAAAAACTTTATTTATTTATCTATGAGGCAAATGTATGTAATATCTGCCATTCTTTATACATTTGGATTAATTTCTTCCGATTTATTAGGATTAAATAAGGCTAATCCTTGCTCAAACACGGTTATAGCATCTTCAAGGCTGCCATAAAACTCCCCGCCTGAAGCATTTTTATGTCCGCCTCCATTAAAATATTTTTGCGCAAAGATATTACAGGGAAAATCTCCGACAGAACGAAGTGAAACTTTGACGTAGTCTTTATCCGCACGAATAAAAACACTAAATTCAACTCCTTCAATACTTAAAGGCAGATTAACAAAGCCTTCCGTATCACCGGTCACATAGCTGAACTTAGCCAATTCTTCCTCTGAAAGCGTAATCAGAGCCGCTTTACAATCCGGATATACGTTCATCTTTTCATACAGCACATATCCCATCAACCGCAGGCGGGATTCGGAATAAACCTGATTAACCTTGCGGTATATCAAATCTTTATCAATACCTTTTTTTAACAATTCGCTGATGATCACATAGATTTCCGGCTTATTTGAATTGTAAGTGAACGAACCCGTATCCGTCATCATCCCGGTATAAATACATTCCGCTGCTTCCTTATTTAATAAGTCAAAGAAGCCCATCCGGCAAATCAAACGAAAAACCATCTCGCTCGTTGATGACATTTCCGGATAAGACATCGTTACCCGGCAGAAATCAGCCGGATCCAGATGGTGATCGATCATCACTTTGCGAGCTGCTGACGCGACAACCGGAGCGCCTAATTTTTCGATTCGCTTCGGATCATTAAAATCTAAACAGAAAAGAACATCGGCATTCCGGATCAGTTCTTCCGCAAAGTCAGGATATTTCTCGTAAATTATAATATCTTTTGCTCCACGCATCCACCTGTAGAACGGAGGAAAATCATTCGGAACAATGACCGCCACGTTTTCTTTACCGTATTCCAATAAGAAATGATACAGTCCGAGAGATGAACCTAAAGCATCTCCATCAGGCGTAACATGCGTAACGATTACGAAACTATCGCCTCGTTCAACATATTTTTTCGTCTTTTGAATCTTTTCTTCTGCTATTATCTTTGTAATCATAAAATACACTTTATTGTAGTCTGCAAAGGTACATTTTTTTATATTGCGTGAAGCCAAAGAACCTCAATAAGAAGTTTGATCAATAGTATCGTTAGGAACAAGCAGGAAAGTAGAAGTAAAACAGGTCGCTTTCTGTAAATAAAAAACACAAGAAAGAAAAGAGCCGTATAGGCTAAAAGGAGATCTATAAAGTCAAAAGGAATGATAAAGGCTGCCCACGGAAAAATACTGAATGACTCTACAATATACATCAAAAGCCTCATCATCTCTTCCAAACTCCAACCCAGCAGGCTGAGTCCGGGGAAAGAAACCGGAAGCAACATATAAATAAGTCCTGCCGGAAGTAATAGCATACTAACCAAAGAGAACGGCAGATTAGTAAATAGAAACAAAACAGGAAACTGACTGAAATAATACAGACAAAGAAATGACGTGCCGACTTGTGCTGCCACCGATACAACAATCCAGCCATACGGTTCGGCCAGCAAAGGATTACGTATCTCCAATAAACGTTCTAAGGGAGCATGCAATAATAAAATGAACCAAACCGCGATATAACTCAGCTGAAACCCAATGTCAAATAAGTAAAACGGGTTATATACCAACATCATAAAGGCGGATGCCGCCAATGTATTATACCCATCTGTAGAACGATTGATTACTTGTCCGGTAAGAAAAAACGACAACATCAAAGCGGAACGAACAGAAGGCGGCGCCAATCCGGAAATCAGCGTAAAGCTCCATAACAGCAACATCGTAGCTATATATTTAATCCAGCGGAATACGCATGTAGAAGGCAAGGGCTTAAGCAGGAAAGAAAAGAAACCGCAGACAACAGCCACATGAAATCCGCTAACGGATAAAATATGTGCCACTCCGGTTATGGAAAACTGCCGGCGCACTTCCCTGTCAAGAACTGTTGTATCACCCAACAGCATGGCTCCTAAAACATCACGTTCTTTCTCAGGTAATTGCAAAAGTTCGAGTCTGCTCAATAAAGATTCCCTTAGCCGGGCGGTACGGTTGACTAAAAATGACATCCATTCACTTTCCCCCTCTTGCATATCCCTCCAAGCAGAAAAAAGCATAGCCAGCGAAATCAACAGAAAAGAAAAAAGAACACCCCAATACCAGCGATTGCGGTATTCAGGCGTTGCCTCCTGCTTTGAGCACAATATAAAAAGGATCAGACAGACTAATAAAGACAGTATTGTCCATTGGTAGGGAAGAAAAACATAAAGACAAATACCGGAAATCCAAAATAAAAGCGGCCTGGCGAAAGGACGCTTTTGCAGTTCATTTATCATGTAGGTCTTGGTTGGTCAGACGGATCAGAGATTCTTTAAATCAGTTATTACCTGTTTGGGATCGGGCGATTTAAAAACAAAGCTACCGGCAACAAGCACATCGGCTCCAGCTTCCAACAATCGTTTCCCGGTTTCCATATTAACCCCTCCATCTACCTCTATCAGCGTATTCAGCCCTCTTCGGGTAATCATTTCCTTCAGTGCTTTTGTTTTAGCAACAGAATGCTCGATAAACCGCTGTCCGCCAAATCCCGGATTCACCGACATAAGTAATACCATATCTACATCCTGAATAATATCCTCTAATAAATGTATCGGAGTATGTGGGTTTAAGGTTACTCCTGCCCTCATGCCTGCCTCTTTAATCGCCGAAACAGTGCGATGCAAATGGGTGCAGGCTTCGTAATGTACATTCATCATATAAGCACCCGTAGCTGCTATTTCCCGGATAAACTTCTGCGGCTCCACAATCATCAGATGAACATCCAATGGCTTTTGCGTAACATGCTTCAGCACATTCAGTATGGGAAACCCGAAAGAAATGTTCGGAACGAAAACGCCGTCCATAATATCCAGATGCAGCCAGTCTGCCGCACTTTCGTTAAGCATTTCCACCTCGTTTTGCAAATGAAGAAAATCGGCAGACAGCAAAGAGGGAGCAATTAAATGTTTCATAGCTTACGTATTATGGCGTAAAGATAATGAAATATTTTTAACATCTGATTTTCAAACTGTACCTATTCGGCCAAAGCTATTTTTAATTTACCATTTACCGAACCCATTCGGTGTCGTACGTTTGCCCTGTATCATGGCGTCATCAAACCGCGGCGTCATTGCGAGCGCAGCGAAGCAATCCAGTATACGCACCCCTCTGGATTGCTTCGTCGCTGCGCTCCTCGCAAAGACGATACAATTTCAAATTTTATCCCATTTTTTACATTTGAAAATCAATG
>DAIPZX010000129.1:0-6241 GCA_036781995.1 Massilibacteroides sp.
AACGTCACCGAGAAACGTCCGGACGGGTATCATAATATAGAAACCGTTTTCTATCCGATACCGGTCAGGGATGCTTTAGAAATAGTTCCTTCCCGGGAGTTTTCTTTCTCTCAAACCGGGATTGCGATTGATGGTCCGGCGGAGAAAAACCTGGTCATGAAAGCGGTTAAGCTGATGAAAGAGCATTTCGATATTCCACCACTGGAAATCCATCTGTTGAAAGCAATTCCTTTCGGCGCAGGTCTGGGAGGAGGTTCGGCTGACGCTGCCTTTACCCTGAAACTGCTCAATGATTACTGCTCGCTTGGACAAAGCGAAACCGAACTTGAGCTTTTAGCCGCCTCTATCGGCGCGGATTGTCCTTTTTTCATCCGCAACAAACCGGTTTTCGCATCCGGAACCGGAAATATATTCACTCCCGTGAATGTATCGCTTAACGGCTATACCTTATGTCTTGTAAAACCGGATATAGCGGTTTCTACTCCCGAAGCTTATGCATCAGTTACACCTGCTTTTCCTGCAACAGGGATTAGGGAAATCATCACCCGTCCTGTTAACGAATGGAAGGAGTTGTTGGTGAATGATTTTGAAAAAAGTGTTTTCAGGCTTCATCCGGAGATAAAGCAGATCAAAGAAATGTTATACCGGGCAGGTGCACTCTATGCGGCTATGTCCGGCTCCGGATCTTCTGTGTTCGGTTTGTTTAGCGAACCGGTTTCAATGAAGGAACGCTTTCCCGATTGCTATATTTGGGAAGGTATATTAGAATAATTAATAACGTCTGAATAAATGAAAAACAAAACAAAGTTTGTAGTTGCGCTATTATGCGCCGTATTCTCGTTGCAAGCAGCAGAGGATGTGAAAATACAACAATACAAACACGCCGGACCTTTTGCGGTCAACAAGCCTGTATTGGCAGATAGCTTGAATGTAAACGGCAAACCCTTTGAAGTAAAAAACCTGCTGAAAGCAACCCTGCCGGCAGATCTTGCCCTGAAACAATATCAGGTATTAGAAGCGGATACAGCCGGAAAAGTAACCTTTTCCTCTCCGGAGAAAGGATATGCCCTGCATCTCTTCTCGTTCTATCTGAACAGTGACCAATACGTAAAAGGTAATCTGGATGTATCCGGAGCCGGCGAACTGGAAGTATTTGTAGATAATAAATCCGTGGGTAAATCCGCCGAACTACAGTTGGAACCACGCCGTTATGAAGTGGTTATCAAATACCTCACCGCCGAATCCGATACTTGTGCACCTTACATACAGTCCGTTTTCAAAACCAAAGATACCGCTGAAGTAGTCGCTTCCCTGAACCCGGAAAAACGTTATACGCTAAAGGCAATGACTGACGGTAAAAACTTCAGTGGAGTAAGCGTTTCTCCTGACGGAAAATTGGCTTTAGTAAAATATGCCACGCAATTGGAAGGTGGTCAAAGCGAACGATTTGCCCAATTAGTCGAAACGGCGACAGGTAAAGTAAAATTTCAGGGAAATGGTTTTTTAAATAACGCGCGCTGGATGCCTAAAAGCAATGCTTTATACTACACACGTACCGGATATAACGGTACTGAATTAGTTAAGGTAGACGTAACCAACATGCAGGAGACCATTCTTGTCAATGCGCTACCGGAACAAAACCCCTACTTCGCGCCTGACGAACAATCCCTTTTCTTCATGGTAAAGGAAGAAGGTCCGAAAGAAGGCAGGGATCTGATCCGTGTACAGGAACCCGCTGACCGTCTGCCCGGTTTTCGTGACCGTTCGTTTATCTGGCGTTACGACTTGCAGACAGGTTTATACGAGCAGCTTACTTACGGCTACAACTCAACCTATATCAACGACATTAGCCTTGACAGCCGCTATCTGTTATTCAGCACCAGCGAACGTGTGCTAACTTCCGTACCGCACTCCCGCAATTCGCTTTATAAGTTGGATTTGCAAACGCTGGCAGTAGATACGCTTTGGGAAAAAGCTCCTTTTATCAATCAGGTCTCTTTTTCGCCGGACAGCAAACAATTGCTTGTATCCGGTGCCGGCGCCGCTTTTGACAATATCGGATTAAATATCCGCGAAGGACAAATATGCAATACGTATGACGGTCGCCTTTATATCTATGATATGGCTTCGAAAAAAGCAACGGCACTTATGAAAGAGTTCAATCCAAACTCAATCCGTGCCGTATGGAGTCCGTTCGACAAACAAATTTACATACTGACTGAAGACAAAGATTATCAGAACCTGTACGTCTGCAATCCGGCAAACGGTAAAATGAAAAAGATAGAAACCGGCGAAGACGTAATACTCAATTATTCGCTGGCAGAAGCCGCTCCAGTCATGTATTATTACGGACAGAGTGTTTCGAATGCCAACCGGCTCTATTCTTATAACACAAAGACAAACAAACGTCAACTGGTGAACGACCTTTCAGCAGAAAGACTAAAAGACATTAAGTTGGGCGAAGCACACGACTGGAACTTCACCTCTGCCGACGGAACAACAATCGAAGGTCGCTACTATCTGCCACCCAATTTTGACCCGGCAAAGAAATATCCCATGATCGTCTATTATTATGGGGGCACCTCTCCTACTAACCGTATGCTCGAAATGCGCTATTCAATGCACATGTATGCCGCTCTTGGCTATGTTGTTTACACGCTGAACCCAAGCGGAACCACCGGATTCGGGCAAGAATTCGCCGCACGCCACGTAAACGCATGGGGTAAAGTTACCGCCGACGAGATTATTCGCGGAACAGAACTCTTCTGCAAGGAACATACCTTCGTGAACAGCAAAAAGATAGGTTGCATCGGAGCCAGTTATGGCGGATTCATGACGCAATACCTGCAAACTCGCACAGATCTTTTTGCTGCTGCCGTAAGCCATGCCGGTATCAGCGCCCTGAGCAGTTATTGGGGAGAAGGTTATTGGGGATGGGGCTATTGCTCGGTAGCCAACACGAACAGCTACCCGTGGAACAACCCGGAACTATTCGTTGAGCAAAGTCCGCTGTACAATGCGGATAAAATCAAAACCCCATTATTATTGCTACATGGAAATGCCGACACAAACGTTCCTGTTGGCGAAAGCATCCAGATGTTTACCGCCCTCAAACTATTAGGTAAAACAGTCGAGTTCGTACAAGTAGATGGAGAAAATCACGGTATCGTAGGTTATAACAAACGCATCGGCTGGCAAAACAGCATCTTCGCCTGGTTTGCCAAGTGGCTGCGCGACGAACCGCAATGGTGGGACAACATGTTTCCCGCTGCTCCGGGAGAAGCCAGATAAAACCTCCTAATCAATAAACAAAGGGCTGTCTCATCTATGATGAGGCAGCCCTTTGTTTATTGATTAGGGAAAAGTTTATTCCTCTTCTTCCATCTTCATATTATGAAATACATTCTGTACGTCTTCGTCTTCTTCCAGTTTATCGAGCAATTTGTTCAGTGCTTCGCGCTGTTCGGCGGTAACGTCTTTCAGATCATTGGGAATGCGTACGAATTCTGCGCTGTTGATTTCGTATCCATTCTCTTCCAGATATTTCTGAATAGCTGAATTTTGAGAGAATTCACCGTAAAGGACGATCTCGCCTTCGTCTTCTTCTACTTCATCAACACCAAAGTCAATCAGTTCCAGTTCCAGATCTTCCAAAGAAACGTCTTCTTTCTTTACAATATGGAATACACATTTATGATCGAACAAAAACTCCAGACTACCGGAGGTTCCTAACGATCCGTTGTGCTTATTGAAATAACTACGTACGTTCGCAACTGTTCTTGTGGTATTATCTGTCGCTGTTTCCACGAAGATAGCAATACCGAAGGGACCGTATCCTTCGTAGTTCATTTCCTTATAATCCGTAAAGTCTTTAGAAGTAGCCTTCTTTATAGCACGCTCTACGTTGTCTTTAGGCATATTCTCCTTCTTGGCTTGTTGCATCAACACACGCAAGCGAGGATTTGTGTCTGGTTCAGCGCCTCCTTCTTTTACTGCAATCGTTATTTGTTTACCTAACTTCGTGAATACACGGGCCATATTACCCCAACGCTTCAACTTTGTAGCTTTGCGATATTCAAATGCTCTTCCCATTTTATTTATTAAGTTTTTATGTTTTATTTATCGTAATTGCGCATTTAGCTTTTGTTCCAGATTTGTGCGTATCTTATTCATGATACCGTCAATCTGTTTGTCGTTAAGCGTCTTGTTTTCATCTTGCAGATAGAAACTAACCGCGTAAGATTTTTTCCCTGCCGGAAGGTTCTTTCCTTCGTACACATCAAACAGGCATACATTTTTCAGTAATTTCCGCTCGCTGTCACGGGCTATCGTTTCAATCTCTTCAAAACGGATCGACTTGTCGATCAGCAATGCCAGGTCACGTTTTACGCCGGGGAATTTGGATATTTCTGAGAATGTCACCTTATTTTTACGTATTTCCTTCATCAACAGCGTCCAGGATATTTCGGCATAGTACACTTCCACGTCTATATCAAGACGCTTAGCCAACTTATGATCTACAATACCCAATGTAGCTAATTGTTTTCCCGAACGGGTAGTTATGCTTAAACCGGCAGCATAGATTTCGTTGCTCAGGTTGCCAAATAGCAGACTCTTAGGATTTACGCCCAAACGAGTCAGGATATGCTCAACGTAAGCTTTCAGTTCGTATACACTTGATTTTTCATCCGGATGCGCCCAACTGTTTTCTACACGATTTCCCGTAATCCACAATCCCAAAGCATAGTTTTCACTAAACTCGGCAAGACTTTCGCCTTCTTTTTTTCTATCCACATCATAGGCATAGCAGTTTCCGAATTCAAAGAAGCGGATATTTTCATTCTTGCGTTTTACGTTATGTTCCACACTTTCCAAGCCTCCGAACAATAATGTCTGGCGCATTACGCTTAAGTCTGCGCTTAAGGGGTTTTCCAGTTTCACACAACGGGCAATGGGATAGGTAGACAGGTTTTCATAATACGCGGAACGAGTCAGCGAGTTATTCAGTATTTCATTAAAGCCGCTACCACAGAGTTGTTCGGAAATCAAATTCTGCAAATCGTAGCTCTTATCAGTCGGAGTCTTATAACTCAGATTAGACTTCAGGCTATCGCTGAATTCTATATTATTATAGCCATAAATACGCAAGATATCCTCTATCACATCCACATCACGCTGTACATCCATACGATACAAAGGCACTTCCAATGTCCAACATCCGGCGGTTTCAGATACGATCTTCATATCCAGACTTGTTAAAATGCTGCGGATCGTATCTGCAGGCAGTTCTTTACCGATCAGGCTATTTACTTTTGAGTGCAGCAAATCAACCGTATAAGGTTTAGCGGGCACGGGGTAAACATCCTGAATCGGACCGGTGATAATACCTCCCGCTAATTCTTTGATTAAAAGAGCAGCCCTTTTCAAGGCATACATGGTTTCATTGGGGTCGAGTCCGCGTTCAAAACGGAAAGAAGCATCGGTATTCAAGCCGAAGCGACGAGCCGTCTTACGAATCCAGGTAGAATTAAAGTTGGCAGATTCAAGGAATACGTCTGTGGTATGCTCCGTTACTCCGGAGTCTAATCCTCCGAATACACCGCCAATACACATCGCCTCTTCTGCGTTGCAGATCATCAGGTCACGTTCGGTCAATGTGCGTTCTATGCCGTCCAATGTAATAAACTTAGTGCCTTCCGGTTCTGTCTTGACAACTACTTTATTGCCTTTAATCTTAGCCGCATCGAAAGCGTGTAAAGGACGACCTACTTCATGAAGCACATAGTTCGTTATATCCACCACATTGTTAATCGGACGCAAACCAATTGTCTGCAATCTGTTCTTCAACCAGTCCGGACTTTCCTTGACCGTCACGCTTCTGATTGTAATACCGGAATAACGGGGACAAGCCTCTGTATTTTCTACGACTACTTCAACACCCGAGGTTGGATTTTCTATTTCGAAAGACTCCACCGAAGGCAAAGTCAATGTTCCGTTTAAGTTATTTTGTTTTAAATAAGCAGCCAGATCACGTGCCACACCATAATGCGAAGTAGCATCTACACGGTTGGGTGTGATATCGACCTCAAGCACATAATCGCTCTTTACATTATAATAATCTTTCGCTAACATACCCACTGCCACATCCTCAGGCAAAACAATAATACCTGCATGACTTGTACCGATACCTATTTCGTCTTCAGCACAAATCATTCCATTGGATTCAACTCCGCGGATTTTT
>DAIPZX010000130.1:0-6228 GCA_036781995.1 Massilibacteroides sp.
CTTTTTCGCAAAACATTTACAGCCGGAAAGGAAATCAAGAGCGCGCGGGCTTATGTGTCTGCCGCTGGATATTACGAATTGTTTATTAATGGAAACAGGGTAGGGGAAAACTATCTTGATCCCGGATATACCCATTTTGATAAACGGGTTCTCTATGTAACGCATGATGTCACCTCCCTATTACAACAAGGAGAAAATGCTGTAGCTGCCGCTTTGGGAAACGGTTGGTATAACATCCAGTCTGTTGCCGTCTGGAATTTTGAGACAGCCCGTTGGAGAGATCGTCCGCGCATGCTTTGTGAGTTACGGATTACTTATGCCGATGATACGGTGGAAACCATCATAACAGATCATTCCTGGAAGACTGCCACAGGAGCACACACCTACGATAACTTATACAGTGGAGATCAATACGACGCCCGGCTGGAAGAAGAAGGCTGGAAGACTGTTTGGTTTGATGATAGTCACTGGAGTGCTGCAGTAGAAACTACCCGACCTGCCCCCTTATTGGTTGCGCAACAAATACCGGGCATCCGGATTGTAGAGGAATTTAAGCCTGCAGCAGTGAAAAAGTTTAGCGATCAACTCTATGTATATTCCTTTCCGAAGAATATTTCCGGACTCTGCCGCCTGAAAGTAAAAGGCGAAGCGGGTACACGCATTACGCTGAAACATGGAGAACTGCTCAAAGAAGATGGTCGTCTGGAACAAGGTAATATCGATGTTTACTATCATCCGGTAAAGCCGGGTGAGGTTTTTCAGATGGATGTTTACACGTTGAAAGGTGGCGGTGCGGAAGAAATCTATGTCCCTGCGTTCGCTTATCATGGCTTTCAGTATGTAGAAGTGGAAAGTTCTG
The DNA here is from genome assembly GCA_036781995.1 of Massilibacteroides sp. Taxonomy (GTDB): domain Bacteria; phylum Bacteroidota; class Bacteroidia; order Bacteroidales; family Tannerellaceae; genus Massilibacteroides. Next base: position 860 of record DAIPZX010000130.1, read on the forward strand.
CCCCCATAGAGATGGCAGAAGATAATCTCACTGCCTTATTTATGCATACAGATGTGAAAGCAACGGGAGAATTCAACTGTTCCAACCCACTGCTGAATAAAATCTGGGACGCCACCATGCTGGCTTATCGCAGCAACCTGCACAGCATACCGACCGACTGTCCGCAGCGTGAAAAAAATGGCTGGACGGCTGATGCGCATATAGCGATAGACCTCGGACTACTTGGCTTTGACGGTATTACCGTTTATGAAAAGTGGATGAACGACTTTATTGACAATCAGACGGAAGAAGGCGTTATCTCCGGTATTGTCCCGTCCAGTAGCTGGGGATATGGTATGTGGCCCGGACCGGTCTGGGATGCTGCTATGTTTATCATACCGGATGCACTGTACACCTATTACGGCGAGACGCGGGCAATCGAGTCGCTTTTCCCCACAATGGAAAAATATCTGGCATACCTCAAAACAAAAGAGGTAGACGGACTGCTCAAACACGGTCTCGGAGACTGGGTCTATTGGAAAGCAACAACACCAAACGACTATACATCGACAGCTTATTACTACCTGGACTATACCTTGATGGCAAAATTCGCCACATTATTAGGAAAAGACGCAACCCCGTACCAGCAAAAAGCCGACGAACTCAAGTCGCTTATCAACACCACCTTCTTTAACGAAGAAACAGGTATGTATGCCAATGGAACACAAACCGCGCAAGCCTTAGCACTCTATCTGCGTTTAGTTCCTTCCGGCAAACGCCAATTAGTAGCCGATAAACTCCACGAAATTGTGGAAGCAAACAACTACTTCCTCGATTTCGGACTGATCGGAAGCAAAACAGTCCCCGCAATGCTCGCGAAATACGGTTATGTAGAAGACGTAATGAAAATGCTGACAAAAACCGAAGCACCCTCCTGGGGATACTGGGTAGAAACAATGGGCTACACCACACTACCGGAAACATGGACGCTAAGTCCCGAATTCAGAGACGCCTCACTAAACCATGTCTTTATGGGAGACATCTCCGCCTGGATGATGAATTACCTGGCAGGCATCCAATATGACGAAGACCGGCCGGGCTTCGAACACATATACATCCAGCCTCATTTTGTAAAAGACCTGGACTGGGTACACGGCGAATACAAATCCCCCAAAGGAACAATACGCAGTGAATGGAAGCGCGAAGGCGAGCGCTACGGATTATCCGTAACCATCCCCACAGGCTGTAAAGCAACCGTATTAGTCGAAGAAAGAGAATTCAAACTGGAAGGAGGAACACACCAACTACTCTTCCGATAAACTATTCCTTTTCGATAAATTTACCCAAAGTCAAGTATCTATCATATAAAGTCAAATAATGATGATGAATATCCTTGTCCGGCATATATTGAATAGAAAACCCTTTCCCCATAACCTGTTGCGCTTCCTCTATTTTAGGATATACACCGGCTGCTACAGCTGCAAACATGGCGGCTCCCAAGGCACAGGTTTGCTCGGATGCTGCTACTTTTATAGGCATATTCAATATATTCGCCAAAGTCTGCATCACGAAGGGCGATTTAGAAGAAATACCTCCAATTGCTGCAATACAGTTGATTGAAATATGCTGTTCTAAAAAGCAATCGATAATTGCTTTTGATCCGAATGCAGTCGCTTCTACCAATGATTTGAAAAGCATCGGAGCCGAAGTGCCCAACGTCAGTCCGGAGATTGCGCCGGTTACATTCTGGTTGGCATGAGGCGTACGCCGTCCGTTCAGCCAGTCAATAGAAACCGGGATACTGTCGCTAAGGGGTATCTTTTCAGCTTCCTTCGTTAATGTCGGCAGTATTTTGCCTTCTATTGCGGATAAAAGTTGCTCTGTATCTGCTGTAGGATGAAGATCAGGGAGCAGCTGTTTGGATGTCCAGAATAAGAGATCCCTGAACCAGGCATAGACATCGCCAAAAGCTGACTGACCGGCTTCCAATCCCACCATGCCGGGTATAACCGAACCATCTACCTGACCACAAATACCGGATATCAATTGGTCTCCAATTTTATCATAAGGCACTACCATCACATCACATGTAGAAGTTCCCATAACCCGAACAAACATTTTCTCTGTAATCTGTGCCCCTATAGCCCCCATGTGACAATCTAAAGCGCCGACTCCTACTGCCGTATGAACGGATAAACCCAAACGTTGTGCCCATTCCTCAGTAAGATAACCTGTACATGTATCACTTGTATAAGTTTCCTGAAATAAATGACCTTTGAACAGACCTAATACAGGATCTAACTTTGTGAGAAATTCAAAAGAAGGCAAACCACCCCATTTCTCGTTCCACATAGCCTTGTGACCAGCGGCACAACGACTACGAAATATTTTTTCAGGAAGCATGTTTCCCGTTAATAAAGCCGGCATCCAATCACAATGCTCTACCCAACTATAGGCCCTTTGCCGGACTTTTTCATCCTCACGAAGAATATGCAGCATCTTAGACCAAACCCATTCAGCCGAATAAATACTACCGCTGTACGATGTATAATCCGTATCCCATTGTTTTGCAAATTCATTTATTTCATCAGCCTCCTTTACGGCTGTATGATCTTTCCACAAAACAAACATAGCGCTTGGATTTTCGGCAAATTCGGGCAGCATACATAATGGTTTCCCTGTGCTGTCAAGCAAAACAGGCGTTGAACCTGTCGTATCAATACTTATCCCCACAACCTTTTTGCCTGTGTCAGCAGAAACTGCTCCTAACACACGCTTTACGACCGACTCCATACTCTCCGTATAGTCTAACGGATGTTGCCGGTATTGATTAATCGCAGGGTCACAATAAAGCCCCTTTTTCCACCGGGGATAAAACTCTTCGGCAAACGCCAGTTCTTCCCCGGTCAACGCATTCACCAATAAGGCACGACAAGAATCTGTCCCAAAATCAATTCCTATTACGTATTTATCCATAGAGCAGTCGTTTTTTTGCCAAATATATTTGCTTAAACGGTTAAGCCGCGACTTCTTAAGCTGTTTTAAAGCACGTTTTGACAAGAATCGGGCTGGGTGGTTTGTTGAAAATTAAATTATCTCTTTGGAATGTGCCGCATTTACAAATAGAACATCTCCTATCTCTTCGAACTCGGAGAAAAAGCCTTTTGGTTCATGTTTAATGATTTCTTCCCTGAAACCGATGATGGTGAGACCGGCTAAACGGGACTTCTGGGCAATTATGTCGTTTACGCTTTGTCCTTCTTGTAATGTTACAATCTCAATGTTTGTGAGAGTGATCGGGAGTCTGCCTTCTGCTATCCGTTCTGTGACTTCTTCTTTTACGGCTTCGCTTTCTCCTTTAACGCTTGTGATGAATAGTTTTATATGGCTGTATTTCCAATCGGGATGTGCGATGATAATATAACCGAGGAGAATCATCAGGTTGGTGTTCTTCTCATCTGTAGAACGTATCCAGACATGGATGTCGTTTTTATTGCGGATCGGATAGGTTGATTGGGCAAAGATGCAGATGTCAAAATCTCCTGCACGCGCCATATTGATGTTGTCAAGAATGCGGCTGAGTTCTTCCGGATGCGCTTTGTCATACTCAAAAAGGACCATGTTGTTTTCCATTCCTGAGATAGAAGGCGTCTGGATAACCTGAGCTATGGCAGATGTGTAGGATGGAGAGATCATTGTATCTATATACAGCGCGCTGCCATTTTCGTGCTGCGTGCTGACGAGCTCTTTTAATATTTCCTGAGATTCTGCATGTGTCTGTTTGCTGTAATAACCCTCGATAAAATGGAAGTAAGTACCGAAGCCGTGATGATGACTGATCCATTTCATTAGAGTCAGCACCTTTTCTCTTTCAAAAGAATGGGGAGATATGCAAATTACAGATGGTCGCCATTCTCCAGTATCTATATTGTACTGTTTCTTTTGCATATAGACCCGAAGCAAACGATTAAGTTGGAAAAGAGTTCCTCTGAAAATGGAAACCACTCCTTTCTCGTTTTTGTTATATTGTTCAATGAGCAGGTAGATAATAATGATGGTCAGGTAGGAAAGGACTGTATAGAGTGAGTCGATTTTGAACATCACGAGAACGGAAAGGATAAATCCCCCAAGCGAGAAGAACCATTTGGATTTGAATCTGGGTCTGTAAGACGGAGAAGAACCGAAGTGATTCAGGAATGAAATAAGACAGAGCGCACCATAAGTGATCAAAAAGAACATGGTGATGATGCTGGCCACGGCATTTATATTCCCTAATATGACAAAGAAAAGTGCTATGCCTACAGATATGAGCGTTGCGTTGAACGGTTCATTAAGAGGTCCTTTTCCTTTAGAAAGGAATCTGTTTAGTTTGGGAAAAGGGATGTTTTTATCTGTCGCGATCGCCTGCAAAATACGTGGAGCAACCATAATTGAGCCTACTGCTGATGAGAAGGTACAGGCAGCTAATCCTAAAGGTATTACGTATTCGCCAAAAATGGCTATGCGTGACATAATGAGTTGGTCGCTGACTAAATCTGCCTGAGGGGCAGAAACAGCAAGCTTCCATACAACTAATATATAAACGATCAGCCCTGTAAACGTTCCGGCTATTGTTCCGATCGGAATAGATCGGCTTGGATTTTTCAAGTCTCCGCTCATGCCTACACCGGCGGTCATCCCCGTAAACGCGGGAAAACAAATCGCAAAAATGATAAAGAAACTGTCCTTATTGATAAATGTGAAATTCGATGGAGGAGGGGTTGTTGACATAAGTTCAGCCTCTCCGGGTTCGATAGGTTTACCCATAAAAAACAGGAGCAATGAAACAAATAACATAAAATTAACAATATAAAGCATCTTCATGCCAATGCTGGATCCTTTTTGAAGGATCAGTACAGCTAATAACAATAAGGCCGGGATGCTGATTGCCTGACGAGGCAATTCGAATCCAAATGAAGCCGTCCACCAGTTGAATAATGGCACAAATGCTTCCGTGAAACCAATAATGTAGAATGCAAGGCTTATGACTTGTGAAAAATAAAGTGTAATACCAATGGTCGAACCAATTTTCAATCCAAAAGAACGGGAGATAATAAAATATTCTCCTCCTCCTTCAACGCGGGTGTTTGTCGCAATCTCGGAAACAGCTAATGCGGTGGGGATAGTAATCAGGTGACCGAGTAATATAATAAATATAGCTCCCCAAAAACCAAGAGTCCCGATAGCATAACCAAATCTTAAAAACAAAACGACACCTAAAATAGTGGAAATAGCGGTCAGGAAGACAGGGGCAACACCGTACCCGGCGTTTGTGTTTTTTTTGTTGACAAATTTCATACCTTTCAAATTTCAGCTTTGTAAAAGTGCCTATTTTTTTTGAAAGAAGGATA
>DAIPZX010000131.1:0-6224 GCA_036781995.1 Massilibacteroides sp.
ATGATGATTTCCAGAATGAGGAGATCATACGTCGTATAGCTGAAAAAACTTATTTGCCGGGGAATAGAGCTATCTTAGATATGATTAAGAGCAGTGGAGGGAAATTCAAAGTAGCTTTTTCAATCTCGGGAACTGCCTTGGAGCAAATGGAGATTTATACGCCTGAAGTAATTGATAGTTTTAAAGAATTGGCTCAAACCGGAAATGTAGAATTTCTGGCTGAAACTTACGCGCATTCTTTGGCTTCTTTAGGAGATGAAGAAGAATTTAAGCAACAGGTAAAGAGACACAAGGATAAGATATATACACTATTCGGAGTAAAACCGAAAGTATTCAGAAATACGGAATTAATATATTCTGATGAAATTTCCGAAGCTGTTTATCGGATGGGATTCAGAGGCATGTTGACTGAAGGTGCAAAGCATGTATTAGGATGGAAAAGTCCGAACTATATGTATTCTTCAGCTATGCAGCCACAGTTAAAATTATTACTGAAAAACGATCGTTTTAGTGAAGATCTTTCAATGAGGTTCAGCAATTACAGTTGGAACGAATATCCTTTGACTGCAGATAAGTATATGTCCTGGATTGCCTCGACGCCTGAGTCAGAGCAAATCATAAGCTTGTTTATGAATTACGAAGTTCTGGGAACACTTAATGCTGCCGAGACCGGTGTTTTTGATTTCTTTAAAGCCTTACCTCGTTTTGCTGCTGAAAGAGAAATCAGTTTCTCCATGCCGTCCGAAGTCTTTTCGTTGCTTAAGCCGGTAGACTCTATTTCAGTACCCTATCCGATGTCTTGGGTTGATGAAGAGAAAGATTGTAGTTCATGGTTAGGAAATGTGCTGCAACAGGAGGCATTCCGTAAAATCAATGAAATAGGTGAGCGGGTAAGACTGAGCGACAACAAAAGAATCCTTCAGGACTGGACCTATCTGCAAAGTAGCGATCATTTCTATTATATGAATACCAAACGAGGAAATGCAGGCTTCAGCCCTTATGAAAACTCTTATGATGCATTCAATAACTATATGAATGTATTATCGGATTTCATAGTTCGCGTAACCGCTCTTTTCCCTACTTCTATAGAAAATGAAGAATTAAATTCCTTATTAACTACAATTCGAAATCAAGGCATTGAAATCGAACAATTGAGAAAGGAATTAGCAAATGCTAAGAAAAAGTCAGAGAAAAAAATTACGGCTGAATAACAAACAGCGCAATAAGAAGAAGGGTAGGCTTAGGTCTGCCCTTCTTTGTGTAAAAAATTAATATGTGGGTAGTTTATATGGATATTTTAGGAATCTTGTATTTTTGTGAAATTAATTAAGTGTATGAATAGTTATGAATAAGAATTTATTTATCTGGGTTGTGGCTCTTGTGATGTTTAGTAGTTGTGGAAGCGTTCCGTTAACAGGTAGGAAGCAGGTGCTTTTGGTTTCGGATCAGGAGGTGCTGTCTTCCAGCCTTACGCAGTATAATGATTATATTAAAACGGCGAAACTTTCAACCAATAAACAGAAAACCGAACAAGTTGTCCGAGTTGGAAAGAATATTGCAGCAGCAACAGAAGCTTATCTGAAAGCAAACGGAATGGAGGCGGAAGCGAAAAACTTCGCATGGGAGTTTAATCTCGTTAACGAAAATCAAATTAACGCGTTCTGTATGCCGGGAGGTAAAATTGTAGTATATGAAGGCCTTTTAAATCTGGTGGATTCGGATGATGAACTGGCTGTAGTCGTTGGTCATGAAGTGGCGCATGCCGTAGCGAAACACTCAAACGAAAGAATGAGTCAGCAACTACTTACACAATATGGTGCCGCTGTATTAGATCAGGCTGTTAGCGGTAGCTCTGCTGCCGTACAAACAGTAGCCGGTACAGTATATGGATTGGGTGCTCAATACGGCGTGATGCTTCCATACTCTCGCAAACATGAATATGAAGCTGATCACATGGGGTTAATATTTATGGCTATAGCAGGTTATAATCCGGATAAAGCCGTTTCTTTCTGGACAAAAATGTCTGCTGCATCCAACTCAAACCAACCGGAAATAATGAGTACGCACCCCGGAGATGCAAATCGTATTGCCGAGATACAGAAATTCTTACCGGAAGCAAAAAAATATATGAAGAAATAAAACAGCATTAATACATAAGAAAAGAGGGTGAAAACACCCTCTTTTCTTATCTCATTCCTTTTAATAAATGTTTCCAGATCAGGTTGATCTCAGCCTGCATATCATTTACATTGGCTGTGGTGATAATAACAGCATTTTTTTCGGGTATAACAATGATGAATTGTCCGTTAGCTCCATCTGCCCGATAGGCATTGTGTCTGCATCGCCATATCTGATAACCATATCCTTGTATCCAATCACTATCTTTAACCTTTGTCCCTTCCTGTGTCCATACCGGTGGTTGTTGAATGTGGGCTGTAGTTGCTTCGTCAAACCAGGCTTCGGGAAGAAGTTGTTTTCCATTCCACATGCCCTTTTGTAACATGAATTGTCCCATCTTCGCCATATCTTCTGTTTTGATGAATAAGCCCCATCCTCCGGTGTTTACACCTGTCGGACTTTTATCCCATTTCGTTCCTACAATACCCAAGGGACGGAACAGGCGAGGGTAGAGGTACTCTTCTACCGTTTGTCCTGTTACTTTTTGTACGATTGCAGACAGCATATAAGTTGCCAGACTGTTATATACAAACTTGGTTCCCGGTTTATGTTCAACCGGAATAGCCAAAAACATACGTTCCCAGTCTCCCGGTTCCGTTTGTTTGCGAACTTCTCCGGAAGGATCTTTATCATGCCCAACAGACATGGTTAGTAAATCCTTAATCTTAACGGCTTTCAAATTATCGGTCACTTCCGCCGGCAGGTATTCCGGAAAATAATCAATCATCAGATCATCTACGGTCAATCGTTTTTCCTGAACGGCAAAACCAACGGCTGTCGCTGTAAACGTTTTGCTTACGGAATTTAAAATATGAGGCTTATTGGCCGCGTTATCACCAAACCATTCTTCATACACCACTTTCCCATGACGAAGTATCATCAGACTATGAATATCCTGTTGCTGCTTTTTGACATCGGCAAGGTAATTTTGGATACTTTTTGCTGAAACTTTTTCTGCCTCCGGAGTGCTTCTTGGTAAAGCCTTGGTTACTTCATTATAAGAAACCAACTGAATTCCTTTTTCTTTAATCGCTTTTTTTATCTTTTCGGAAGTAAACAGATCGGTCACTCCCTGACGATCTTTGGCTACCCATTCATAACCAATATGACCTATGGTTTGCATTTCCTCATTATCAAGAGCCGGATGATCTATAAAAATGTAGGTTTTACCCGGTTGCATTTTATCTAATGAAGCGAGAAAACTCTTTTCTTTATCTTCGTAAGTCTGATTAGATCCGGAATATCCCATGAATTCAACCTGATATTGATTCATAGCCTCTTTGCGGTCTACCGTAGTCAGATTATATTCATTGGCAAGGCGTGTCACCATTTCCGAAACTTCAGGAGTGAAAGACATGGAACCCATATGTCCGGAGAGATGCCCGATTTGCGGAATGTTCCGCAATGCCATCTCAATCTGTGCACGAAATTCCTGTTCGATTTCTTTTAACTCCCATTTGTTTTCCGCGATAGCTTGTCCCGGATACGACTTGTTAGGCTTTATCATGGAGAAGAAATACCCATTCGCGTCCGTCAGACTGGGACAATTGGTTAATGGGCGCCATTTCATGTTTTCCCACTCACTGGTTATTGTCAGATGAAGACCAACGTCAATTGTCGGATTGTCGTTTAATAACTTCGCAGCTTCGGGAAACCATGGGCAGACCACCATAACTTCTATAGAAGTAGTGATACCGTTGAGTGCTGTTTCCATACACGCAATATTCGCTGCTCTGGATGAAGCAATATCATCCGCCCGAACAATCAGACGGGGAGACGTATTGGTTAAATTAGCCAAACTGCTTGCCGACAGAAAAAGACAAGCAAGGAGTGAAAAAACAAATGTATTCTTCATAATCTGTATCTTATTTTAAGGTAAAACACAAATATACTAAAGATAATGAGAATTTAAGGATTAAGAATTCTCAAATCTGCCGATGCACTACGCAAAAAGTTCCCGAAGCTTTACATACCAATTTATCATCACAGTAAATTTCACATTCGCTGAAATGAATGTTTCGTCCCGGTTTAATCACAACGCCTTTGGCTATAAGTTCATTCCCCCATGCTGCACGCAGAAAAGATGTTTTCAGTTCTGCCGACAATACGTCTTTATCTGCCGGAGTCATCGTGTAAGAGGCAAATCCTGCGATTGTATCAGCTAAAGAAGCTAATACGCCCCCATGGATTACACCGCTATACTGCCTGAATTCCGGTTTTAAAGTCATAACTGCTTCTACCTTTCCCTCTTCTATAGAGGTAAACTTAACCCCTAAATATTGAACAAACGGATTACCTTCAACTCGTTTGATCAACTTATCTTTTACTTCTTGATCCATAATTTTTTCAGCGAATCACTATTTTACAATCAGACAAATCATCTATGATAGCCAGGCTTTCCACTCTTACGCCTTTTTTTCTTAGTCTTTTGCCGCCATCCTGAAATGCTTTTTCTATAATAAATCCCATCCCGGCAAGGGTAGCGCCTGATTGTTGAACAAGATCTATCATGCCAAGAGCAGCATTGCCGTAAGCCAGGAAGTCGTCAATAAAAAGGATATGATCTTCCGGCTGAAGGAAGTTATTGCTTATACACACCGTATAATCACGATCTTTTGTAAAAGAATGAACCGTAGTGGTAAGCATATTCTCCATGGTCTTAGGTTGTTTTTTCTTAACGAACACAACCGGTAGATTCATCACGTAGCCTACTAAAATAGCAGGAGCTATTCCGCTGGCTTCAATGGTTACGATCTTATTAATCTTTACACCTTCGAATCTCTTGACAAACTCTTCAGCAATGTGATACATTAACCGTGGATCCATTTGATGGTTGATGAAGCTGTCTACTTTAAGTATCCCGCCTTCATAACATTTACCATCTTGCTCAATGCGTCGTTTAAGTAATTCCATATTTGTGTGTTTTATGCTGCTTTATCTTCTTTTACACGTATAAAAATATTGGCAAGGATCGCTGCAAGTCCACCTGTTGTAATACCTGAAGCGAAAAGACCTTTCACAAATTCAGGAGCGGTTCCCAGAATATCCGGCATTAATTCAACGCCCAATCCAAGAGATAAACTGACCGCCAGAACCAATGTAGCTTTGCGATTAATCTCCTGCGAAGCAATAATGCGTATTCCGGCTGCTGCAACAGTTCCAAACATTAATAAGGTAGCACCTCCCAGAACGGCATCAGGCATCAACGAGAAAACGACCCCGACAATCGGGAACAAGCCCAGCAATACCAGCATACCGGCAATATAATAACCAACATACCGGCTTGCAACCCCGGTTAGCTGGATGATACCGTTGTTTTGTGCAAATATAGAAGTTGGAAATGAATTAAAAATACCTGCGATGATTGAATTAAATCCATCTGCCAAAACTCCTCCAGACACTCTTTTAACGTATCCTTCACCTTTAATCGGCTTGCCAGAGATCATAGAGTTGGCCGTTACATCACCCGTAGCTTCGATAGCGGTAATCAGATAAACCAAACCGATTGCTAAGAATGAAGAAATATTAAAGTCAAGTCCATACTTGAATGGAACCGGTATGGTAAAACCTCCCAGATTCTGAGATGAGGCCGCTGTTATATCTACCATTCCTAATATAAAAGCAAGTGCGTATCCTAATATAAGACCTAAAACTATCGAACTCATTCTCAGATATTTATTTCTGCTTCTATTAAAAAAAAGCACACTAAGCAAAACTGTAGCTGCTATGCTTATATTCTTTAAACTGCCAAAAGTACCATTTTCCATGGCTCCGAAACCACCTCCGCAAGAAACAATGCCGACTTTAACCAAACTAAGCCCGATTAATAGCACCACAATCCCGGAAACCAACGGTGTTATAATCGTACGCATATATTTAAACGTACGGCTGATTACCATTTCAAATGGCGCGGCTGCCATACAAACACCGAAGATAAGAGGAAGTCCACCGACAAGTCCGGCTGAAATAATCGGTCCGATAAAAGAAAAGCTGGTTCCCTGAATACAAAGAAGCCCGCAGCCCATCGGACCAATCCGCTTACATTG
>DAIPZX010000132.1:0-6197 GCA_036781995.1 Massilibacteroides sp.
AGAAACTAAAAAAACAATTATACTATACGAGAGCGTATGCTTCAGGGCAAACGTTAAACAGAACGCTTCTGATGAAATAGAAAAAAATACGTAACTTTGCATCAAGTTACAATACTCGTTGAATGTGAATCGCTATTTTATTTATTTAGGATATAACGGCAAGCCATTCTGTGGATGGCAGGTACAACCCAATGGTAGTACCGTGCAGCAATGTATAGAAGACGCATTGGCTACCTTATTTCGCCAACCGGTCTCTGTCGTAGGCGCCGGTCGAACAGATGCAGGCGTACATGCCCGGTCGATGGTTGCTCACGCAGATATACCGAAATCTGTAGCAGATCCGGCTTTTCTGGTTGAGAAACTGAACCGCTTACTCCCTAAAGAGATTGCGATTTACCGCATCATTCCCGTAACACCCGATGCACATGCGCGCTTTGACGCTATTTCCCGCACCTATCATTATTATATTACAACGGAAAAAAATCCCTTTAACTTTGAGTTCTCCTACAAGCTGCATGGAACGATAGACTATGCAGCTATGAATGAAGCCTGCAAGGTGTTATTTGATTATACCGACTTTACCAGCTTCAGTAAATTACACACGGATGTAAAAACAAATAATTGCCGGATAATGCATGCACGATGGACACAAGAAAAAGAGATGTGGAGGTTTACCATACAGGCGGATCGTTTTCTGAGAAATATGGTGCGCGCCATTGTGGGCACCTTACTGGAGGTAGGAAGAGGAAAAATGACGATCAACGAATTTCGTAACGTGATTGAAGCAAAAGACAGAAACAAGGCAGGAACGTCCGTTCCGGGGCAAGCCTTATTTCTGGCAGAAGTCAGTTATCCGGAGCAAGTATTCAAGGTTGATAAATAAAAAAATATGTGGTTAAGTTTAGCGTTTGCTTCCGCCTTCCTGTTAGGATGTTATGAAGTAAACAAAAAGATTTCGTTGGCAAACAACGCTGTTATTCCCGTTTTGTTCATTAACACGCTGGTAAGTAGTTTACTTTTCGTTCCTTTCATCCTGTTGTCTTATTGCACGCCGTTATTAGACGAAACCCTTTTTTATGTTCCCCGTGTTTCATTTTCAACCCACATGGCGGTATTGCTGAAAGCCGTTATTGTACTCTCTTCCTGGATATTCGGTTATTTTGCGGTCAAGCACTTGCCATTGACCATCACCGGACCAATCAAGGCAACACAACCGGTAATGACACTATTAGGCGCCATGCTGATCTTCGGAGAGCGCCTGAATCTCTATCAATGGGTCGGCGTGCTTTTATCCATTGCATCTTTTTATCTTCTTTCCACAGCCGGCAAGAAAGAAGGGATTCATTTCAACAACAACAAATGGATATTATTCACCATCCTATCCATTATCATGGGAGCTGTCAGCGGCTTGTATGACAAGTATCTGATGAAAAGTCTGGACGTCATGACCGTACAAGTCTGGTTTAACGTTTACCAACTCATTATCATGACCTTTATCCTCTTGCTGCTCTGGTATCCAAGACGCAGGAACAGCACGCCCTTTGTATGGCACTGGAATATCATCTTTATATCCGTTTTTCTTGTGCTGGCAGACTGGATTTACTTCTATGCCCTGACTGACCCGGATTCCCTGATTTCGATCGTAGCCATGATACGGCGCAGCAATGTATTGGTAACGTTTGCTGCCGGAGTCTTATTTTTCCGGGAGAAGAATCTCAAGAGCAAGGCTTTCGACCTTTTCCTGGTCTTTCTCGGTATGGTATTTCTATACATCGGCTCACGATAAAGGTTTATTAAAGGATAAAAAAGAGATCGTATCCGTGTCTTTCCTATATTTGTAATCAAAATAATAAAAACAGCAGTCTACCCCATGAAGTATAATTTAATTAAATACATTCTTTTGTTTCTGGTCATTTGTCCTTTAACCAAGGCGCAGGACATGGCTACCCTATTTGCCAATATGCCCGACGAGTACGTTCCCCATCTGGAAAGCGCCTGGCGGAAAGACCTTATAGACTTATACAATACAGGCAAACCGGCTACGCTACAAAACACCATGAACGGAACGTCCTCACTGTTGAATCTGACGCCAAACTATCTGCTGCTCCGGTCTACTGAACGAAGCACGGTAGAAATCAAACTTCTTCCATTAATAAACAACACAAACATTGTTTGTCTAATAACAACTGTGCAAGCACCTGTAGCAGACAGCCGGATAGAATTTTTCACCACCGAATGGCAGTCTCTTAAATCAGAAGACTTACTCACTCCCGTGAAACGCGACTGGTTTATGAAGGAAGATGCAGACTCGTCTTCCAACGCCTACCAGGAGGCGGTATCCCACTTAGACATGGAACTGATCCAATACAATCTGAGCCCGGACAATCTGACTTTAACCGCAACCTACACAACGCCGGCTTATTTAAGTCGTGAAGATCGCCAAAAGCTCATCCCTTATATAAAAGAAACTCCCAGAGTATTTACCTGGGAGAGTTCTCGTTTTAAATAAGGATCGTTTTCACTTCGTTATTTCCGTACCGTCAACAGAGATATACACATTAATCTCTGTTTTGCCCTTTTCTAATTCAAAGGCATAGCGCACACCTGCGGGAGTTTCGTGGAATTCGATATCATCTATTTTGTAATCTCTATATTTTTGCTCTATCGTGCTTAAAACAACAGATGGCACTTCGCTCTTACGCACATCCCACTCCGTGCGAAGCCATTCTCCATTTGAAGAGAAAAGAACATCTTTATACTTCCGGTCATGTAGTATATCCACTTCTATCCCCCATCTTTCATTATCATATTCGAGTATCTTCGCTCCGGGGTATTTCTCTGTGATAAATGTATTGATCGCTTCCGTAATCACTAACGGCTGATGAGGTTTACCGATATCATCTGTTATTACTTTTATCAATGTTCCATCTGCGGCATAGATCAGTTCCACGTCCTGTTCTCCTTTTTCAACTTCAACCACATAAATGACTTCAGTATTATAACGTTCAATCTTATCCACATCATCTACACGCCAATTCGCATATTCGCCCAACACATGTTTTTCCTGTATAGCCAAAGGTAATTCTTCAAAACGAATATCCGTTTCGGTCATAAACCAATTTCCCATCCCGTCAAACCAGGCCTCCGTCTCGCGTCTATCGAGCACAAATTCCGCAACCTGATAATCGGCTTTCCTCTCCCAGGATACCTTTTTCACCTGCGGATACTTAGAATTGAATGCGTTTACAACAGATGTTTCCGGAAGATAGTTGTCGTCATCGTCGCATGCGACAAAAGATATCGCAGCAAACGCGAATAACAACATAAATAATTTTGTTTTCATAACTATTCTTTTTTATAATTGAACTAATAACATTAATAATCAATCTTTTTCAAACGGTCATTCATAATTAACAGTATACCCAACAATACATACAACCATCTACGTATAATAAATTATTTATAAGTTTATAATACAAATAAACCATCCGATTTGGGAAAGAATTAGGAATAGATGAAAAAACACCGGTTTTTTCTCTCAAAAAGTAATCATTCGGGGCACACACAGGGTAAACGCATTAAAATATTTTATGGGTTGTTGAAAAAAGATAATTGATTTTCCTTTGAACAAACATAAAAAAGATTCTGACAAAATTTTGGAATACAAATGTTATGTTTTTACTTCCTTTGTCGTCTTGTTTATAAAGGATGA
The DNA here is from genome assembly GCA_036781995.1 of Massilibacteroides sp. Classification (GTDB taxonomy): domain Bacteria; phylum Bacteroidota; class Bacteroidia; order Bacteroidales; family Tannerellaceae; genus Massilibacteroides. The sequence continues at coordinate 3,713 of DAIPZX010000132.1, forward strand.
AACCCGAGACGTTTAAAAAGCAAATAGTACCTCTTCGCGACAAGTTGCTAAATATCACATGCAAGCTTTTGCAAGACAGTGATGACGCGGAAGATATAATTCAGGAAACTTTTCTGAAACTATGGGCTATACGCGACAAGCTTGATGCGTACGATAGCGTGGAAGCGCTGGCTGTACAGATTGCAAAGAACAAGGCTTTAGATAGAATCAAAGCTAAAAAGACAGAACGTTTTGAAGAGGAAAACAAGGGGATCGCGAGCGAAACGCTTGCGCCAGACAAAGTCCTGGAGCAACTTGACGCGGTGGAGATTATCAGACAGATTGTGCAAAATCTGCCGCTGTTACAACAGGAGACCATCCGGATGAAAGATATCGAAGGGTATGAGATCAGGGAAATCGCGGAGATTACGGGAACACAGGTTGAAACTGTCCGTGTAAACCTCTCCAGAGCACGCAAAAAGGTCAGGGATAAATTCATGGAAATAAATAATGCGAGATATGAGAATTGAAGACTTATTAGACAACTATTTTGAAGGCAACACTTCGGCGGCGGAAGAAAAAGAACTACGCTTATTCTTCTCATCGGATCATATTCCGCCTCATCTGTCGGTCTACAAACCGCTGTTTGCCTATTTTGATGAGGAAATAGCCATAGCCGGAAAAGCAAAATCCGCTCCTGCACACCGGAATAAGCGCGTTGTCTTGTATCTGCTATCAGGGGCAGCTGCCGCCATATTGCTGATTCTCGGAACCCGAAGCGTCTATACAACTTACGAGACCCGGCATTGCGCGGAAAACTATGTCGTGATCAACGGAAGATGCTATACAGATATACACAAGGTTAGAGGTATGGCACTTGAAGCGCTAAGAGAAGTAGCAACTCCGGCGGAAGCGTATTTTCCGGATGAATCCGGACAGTCTTTAGAACAGGAAATATTTGAAAGGCAACTGAAAGAGTTAGGGTCTTTATTTAATGAAGAATAAATCATATACAATGAAACAGCTAAAATATATCGTTTTTTTGATCCTTTGTTTTCTGTTTACTACAGCAGAAACCACCTTCGCCGCCGGGATGCAAAAGGATTTACGGATACAGGAGGTTTTCCACCGCTACGGCAAGAATAAACATGTAACCATGGTAGAATTGTCCAAAGAAATGCTTGAGACGTACAGCATGAAGCATTACAAAAGTATCACGATAAAAAACGATCCGGCCGCTTTGGACTTTACCCGTAAATGTCTTGAAGCAGATCAGCAAGGCGCGCGTAAAATCAAGGAGGTAACAGATGATGGCGGCATAATCTCCGCTTATTATCAACTACCCGGAAAAGACAGGGATCTGAACCGGTTCATTCTTTTTAAAGTCAATCAGAAAGGAGTGATCACACTGGTCTACATCGAAGGAGAGCTGGATAGTGACGACCTAATCACCATCCTCTTCACAGGCAAAGAATTATAACACAATAACAACAATAGATGATGAAAGCAATAACAACAACATGCGCTATCTTGTTTTGCGCTACAGTAAGTGGAAAAGGCATGATGGCTCCGACAGACACAACGATTCAAATTGACAATAAGCGTGTGGAAATCAGAGACGTTGAAGACAGAATGAAAGTACGTGTATATGAATTGGACGAACAGGGGGATGAGATTGACGATGAGCTCGTCTTCGAAGGGCACTACCGGGATGGAAAAAGCTACGAAAAGCGTCGTCATAACCGTTCGATAAACATACCTCTCCCCACTTGGGACAAAGATTTTGACGCGCATTGGGCGGGTTTCGGCATAGGCTTCGCAAACTTCGCAGACGGTAGTTTGCATATCAATGATATCGATGGTGTTTCCTTACGCAGCGAAAACTCCTTAGAGTATAATCTCAACTTGCTGGAAAAATCCTTTACCTTCTCCAAATACAACTGGGCAGTCGTGACAGGGATGGGATTAAGATGGAGTCGCTACCGGCTGAATACAAATAACTATTTCGTAGAGAATGAGGAGGGAATAACCGTTCTTCAGCCTGCTCCGGAGGGAATCACTTATTCAAAAAGCAAACTCAACATCACCAGCCTGACCATCCCCGTCCTGTTGGAATGGCAATCACGCAAAGTAAAAGGAGATCGTTTTTTCCTCTCGGCCGGTGTGGTAGGTGTTATCAAAACAATCTCATCGTCCAAAGTAGAATTTCGCGACGAAAACAATAAAAAACGGAAAGATAAAATGGACAGAGGAATGAACATACGCCCGGTAACAATGGATTTCCTTGTACAGGGAGGCTATGACTGGATCGGTTTTTACCTCAAATACGCTCCCATGGAATTATTCGAAGGAGGCAAAGGTCCTAAAATACACCCGGTTTCAATCGGATTGCATTTTCATATTTAATTGGTAAAAGTCCTCTATATTCAGACTAATATAATATTATTTGTTACATAAAGAGTATGAAGAAACAATATCCTTTTACTCAACAATTATTCTTAGAAGC